>JBAXHK010000042.1:0-8611 GCA_037138935.1 Actinomycetes bacterium | reverse complement strand
GGGCAAGAGTGCCAATGCAGTTACCTTTGATCCGCATCGCCCTTAAGGCTAGGCCTTCGGCACAGCCGTCACTTCCGAGTGATTGATTCCAAGTACTCTGCAATAACGGCCCTGATTTCGGGATCATGCCAGGTTGCGCGAATTTCTGCGCCGAATTCAGGCTCCGCAACTTCCATGCGTTGCACCGCCTCGAACTTCAAGGTTCGCTTGGTTAGCGCGTAGGTGGCAGCCGGGACGGCAGCAAGTGCACTGGCACGCGCGATCGCTTCATCAAGTAAGTCCTCCGGCTCAACTACCGCATCGACAAAGCCGATTTCATAGGCGCGCTTCGCATCGATTAGATCACCGCTTAAAACTAAAGATTGGGTGTAGTGACCAAGACTGTGGCGAGCAATTTCACGGAGGATAGACGGAATCGGTACTCCGACTTTGAGTTCGGTCATGCCGGTCAGGCCCGCCGACATCAATCGCAGATCACAGGCCGCCGCGAGCATGAATCCACCCGCGATCGCGTGCCCGTCAATCGCAGCGATCACCGGGCGTGGGTGAAGAAATACTTCCAGAATTGCTCCGGAAAGCATGTCTAAGAATTCGGAGGTATAGCCAAGATCTTCTTCCATGAGTCGTTTCAGGTTCACCCCGGCCGAAAACGCCCTACCGTTACCGGTAAGCACAATTGCATCGGTTGCAGGAACGGCTCGAAACTGCTCTGAAATGGCCGTCATGAACTCAAGGTCGACGACATTTACTTTCGCGTAGTCCATGCGAAGCACGCTCACATTGCCATGTCTTTCGGCGGTGATCATCCGGGCCCTTTCATCGCAGTTAACAAATCATGAACTAAATGACAAGGTTGCGGCGGCAAAGAGCGCTAGACCCACCCCGACTAATTGGATCTTATTCAGGCGCTCCTTGATTAACACCCATGCCAATATAACCGTCGCGACCGGATAGAGCGAGCCCATGACGGCCACCACCGACAGTTGACCATTCTGGGAAGCCAACTGAAAAACTCCGTTGGCAAGAGCATCTAAAACACCGGATGCGATCACGAGAACCCACGGGAACCCCTGACTAACAAATGGGCGAGCAAAGATCAGTAGTACGGCAAGTAGAACTACCGTTGAAACCCAGCGTCCAAAGGTTGCCGCCCATACGCCGGAGTCAACCGGGGCCGAGCCAATTGCAGAAAGGTAAATCCCGATCGCTACGCCGCTGGCTATTGCTAACCCAATCGTCGACATAGACACCTTGGTTTTTTCGCCGGTCTCGCGGCTGACCAGCACTACGGCTACCCCGGCGCAGGCAATACCGAATACCGCCAAGGCAGAGAGTGACTCACCACGCATGAGCCCAACGAAAACTGGCACTGCGCCAGCCATCACCGCCGTGATCGGCGACACAATGCCCATCGGGCCGCGCGATAGTGCCAGATACAACAGACCGATGGCTAGGGCACCGACGCAGCCGGCGGCACCACCCCAGATCACCACTCCGGTTGAAAACTCACCGGGGACCAGGAACAGGGCAAAAAATGTCAGGACAATAGCCCCGGCTGGGTAGGACACCGCTAGCACGTGCACCGGGCCCGCCCGCCTAGCCGCCAGGCCCCCCATGAAATCAGCGACACCCCAAGTTGCACTTGATGCCAACGCGAGCAAAGCGCCCATTCGCGCCGGCCTCCCTTACCCGTTCATTGTCAGTGAACCATCCGACATCTTATGTGGGCGACCTCAACTGCGTTTCGCGCGCCGAGTCCAGGCCGAGATCACCGCATCGATACCCATTAGGACCAGCGCCAAGATGATCGCGACAACCATAATCACGCCGATAAAAGCAAGCACACTTGTTAGGCCATTGGTTGCGACATCTAGGAATGAATACGGATAAGCCTCAATGACTGCGCCACGAACGAGGGCGAACGCCGCCCAAATAATGGGGATGATCAATGACAAGGCAATCACCTTGATGTTAATCCACCGGCGCGGGCCAACGATGAGCCAAACCAGCACAGTCAGAATTGGGGTGATCACATGCTGGAGTCCATTAGACAAGAAATCCCATCCCTGATGCGAGACTCCCGGCCCGAGTAAAAGGTTGTAAATGACTCCCGTGATGATGATCATTAACAAGGTATCTAGCCGGAGCACCCGAATTAATTTGCTATCGCGGCCAGGACGTAAAAACAGCAAACTCATCACAATCGCCACGATGACATTACTGAGAAGTGTGAAGTAGGTAATCCAGTCCAGCAACCTGCCAACTAGGCCATCAATGCCAACCGGGTTATCGCCGAAAAGCGTTGGGGTACTCGTGTCAGGTGGGTAGTAGCCGCTGGCGTTCAGGGTGAACGAGAGCAACACCGCGCACCAAGCCACCAAGGCGTTAATACCGAACAGCACTTTGGGCAACTTGATTGACGGGGTCTGGCTGACTGGAGTGGTCATAGAAGCAGAATCTAGGCCACCACCAGCCATTTTGAAGCCGATTCGGCAGTAGTGTGCAAAGGTTCGTTATGACATATCTACAAAACAGTGGTGCTAGCAGTAATACCTCCATCCGCCTGGCACGCCGCCCCGCCGGCCTGCCCGTGGCTGCGGACTGGCGTATTGAAACCCATGACATTCCCGAGCCCGGACCCGGCGAGTTTCTAGTTCGCATCACCATGATCTCCTTGGACCCAGCGATGCGGGGCTGGCTAGATGATCGCCCCTCGTACCTGCCACCGGTCGCGATCGATGAGGTGATGCGCGCAGGTGCCGTAGGCGAAGTTGTCACCTCCAACCACCCTAGGTTCAAAGTCGGTGACCTAGTGCTCGGCACTTTCGGTGTTCAGGAGTACGCGATTTCAGGCGGCACCGGTGTCACGCGAATTGACCCGAAACTCGGCACTCCATCGATGTATCTAGGAGTGCTTGGCATGACCGGCATGACCGCGTATTTCGGTTTCTTTGAATACGGCCGCCCGCGCGCCGGCGACACCGTTGTCGTTTCGGCCGCAGCCGGTGCCGTTGGCTCCATCGTGGGTCAACTCGCCAAGATCAACGGTTGCCGCACGATCGGATTGGCCGGTGGGCCGGCTAAGTGTCACTATGTCGTCGATGAACTCGGCTTCGACGCCGCGATCGATTACCAAAACGAATCACTACGCGAGAGTTTCCAGCAACACTGCCCCACCGGTGTCGACGTCTATTTCGACAATGTCGGCGGCGCAATTCTAAATACGGCACTTGGCCATTTGGCGATGCACGCGCGCATTGTAATTTGCGGTGCCATTTCCCAATACAACGCTGAATCTGCGACGCCGGGGCCGTCTAACTATCTTGCGTTGCTAGTACGACGCGGGACCATGCAGGGCTTCTTGGTCTTTGACCATGCCGACGAATACCCGCTCGCACGAAAGCGTTTAGCCCAATGGGTAAAGGAGGGCAAGATCATCGCCCCGGAGACCATCGTGCCCGGCAAGGTCGCTGACTTCCACGACGTGTTCTTGCGCCTCTTTAACGGAGAAAACACCGGAAAATTGATCCTGGATATTGCAGCCAGTTAGTACCGCACTGAGTGACCTCCGCAGGGCCGCGGGCGGCCATTTGCCAACAAATAGTCCAAAGTGGCTGCCAGGTGAACTAGCCTTAGAGTGTCACCACTTCTGTCAACTGATCCAAAAGCGAGGAACACATGGCCGCAATCAAACTTTGCACGAAGGTGCTTCTCGCCAGCGCCTTGGTAGCAGTCCCGGCAATACTGCTTGCACCTGCTGGATTGGCTCTCACCGACGACAACGTGGTTGACTGCACCCCTTCACCAGCTAACAACCCCCTACCGGCCCCCTGCACCACGCCGCTTGAGGATCAGTCGAACAAATTTGACATATCCAACCTGCCGACCTTCACTGTCACGCCGGGTGCAGCAAAGAGTCGAACTACATTCAACTTCTCGGCCATCGTTTCGGCATTGGGTGAGTATGCAGCTGCTCCGTTCTTTTATGTAACTTACGGCGATGGCACCGGATTCGGCGGCCCAACGAACTTGCGCGCCATCAGCTCCTTCCCGACTTCACATACCTACAGCAAAGCTGGCGAATATACCTTGACCGGTTACGGGGTATACGGCGGGCAAGTTGAGCAAGCCTCGGTAACTTTCACCGTAGATAAAGCGATTGAGACAGAGCCGACCACCGCACCGTTACAAAGCGCAATTTGGGAGCCGGTCACCACTCCTACTTCTACAAATAACGCCATTACGCAGGTAGAATCACCTAGCCAAGTCAACGTTGCCAAAACAGTTTTGAAGGCGGCACCTTCGCCGACTATTGCAAATGCGCCAAAAATTGCTGCCGCGGCCGGGACAGCGACCGCGATCCGAGTAGGTGCGTTGCCTGATAAAGTTTCAATTTCCGCCGCAATTCGTATCGGCGGTAAATGGACCACACTTCCTGACCTCACGACACGCGCAAATGGCACAACGACTCTGGCACCACTCACTTTCACTAAGCCGGGCTCTTATCCGGTGCGCCTAACCTTGCCTGACGGCTCTATTCGTTACCTCAAGGTCATTAGCCGCAAAGAGTGAGGGCCTCAAATGTCCGAATTCGGCTGAGCGTTTGGAGTTAATGAGTTTCGCTGGCTATGTTCGACTATTAACTCGGTGAAACGCTGCGGATCTTGAACATGTGGTTCATGTGTTGCGCCGGGGAAGATCACCAACCGGCTACCCGGGAGTAATTCATGGGCATTAACCCCATGCTCCATCGGAATCATTGGGTCGCTATCGCCCCAAATAATCAGCACACTGCTGCCGTTAAGCAGATGCAGTTTTTCAAGCGCGGAGACCCGCTGGCCTTTTACGTTGACCACGCTGCGCAAGGTTGAAAGAAAAGCCGTGCGGCGATCCTCAT
This sequence comes from Actinomycetes bacterium, assembly GCA_037138935.1. Lineage (GTDB taxonomy): Bacteria > Actinomycetota > Actinomycetes > S36-B12 > S36-B12. Next base: position 3,714 of record JBAXHK010000042.1, on the reverse strand, counting down.
CCGCTAGCCAACTTGCTGTCTCGATTGCCCCCGGGCTAAGTGCATGTGGTGTCAATCCGATGCGGCGTAGTTGCCTGCCGGCCCATGACGCTGCGGCCAAAGTACGGTCATTCAGCGCCCAGCGAATTGCCAGCTCAGACCCAGGGAGCGCAGCCGCGCGTAACCCGGTGAATGCTTCGACCCCGAGGCCACCGCTGGAGACCAGCACAATGCCTTGCACCCGCTCGGGGAATTGATAGGAAAATTGCAGCGATACCCCACCCCCGAGGGAGTGCCCAACCAGGTGCACGCGCGCAATATCAAGATGATCTATTAGGTCGCGCAAGGAACTAGCAAGGGAGCCCAAGCTGTAATCCCCCGGCTGTTTGGAGGACTGCCCGTGCCCGGGTAGATTTACCACAATTACGTGCGCTCCCGTGGCAGCGAGCCGATCTGGGATATCCCCCCAGGTCATCGAACTGGACCCAATTCCGTGAATCAACATGATGGGAATACCCGTGCCGGCGATCTCACGATAAGCAAGTTCGCGGCCATGCTGCGCTAGCACCGTTGCGGTCATTACCTCAGCCATACCCCACCTGCCCTAGGACCCTTGGCTTCGCCAAGTCTGTATTACTAGCCAGTAACTTACTCTATCGTAACTTACTCTACCGTAAGTTACCAACGATAGGCCGGGTCATGCAACAATCCCCACTATGACGGGTTGGTATGCCACCGCAATCATCGTCATATCGCTATTGCTTCTGCTCTGGACTGGCATCCTGCTGGTGATTAAGAGGCAGCCCGACCTCATTCTGGCGTTCGGCGGGGTGCTGCTTGAGTTGCTGCTACTCGGGTTTTTCATTGGTGGCATCGCGCAAATGGTTGCTAGCGACCGAGATTTTGCCCGAGCCGAATTTGTTGGATACCTCTTCGCCTGCTTGGTCGTCCTCCCCGCGGCGTTCCTGTGGGCCCGCGGCGAGAAGAGCCGTGCCGGGTTGGTCGTCATAGCGGTTGCCTACCTATTGCTACCCATCCTCATTCTGCGGGTACAACAAGTTTGGTCCGGAAATAATGTCCAATAACGACACCTCGGCGCCGGCGCCCTCATCGGGTCGCGGTTTTGGCCGAATCTTGGTTGCTATCTACGGGATATTCGCTCTCGCGGCCACAGCGCGATCCGCAGTTCAGATTGCAACGAAATTCAGCGAAGCACCCCTTGCCTACCTACTTTCAGCGATGGCTGCCATCATCTACGTGATAGCAACTATTGCGCTAGCCCGTGGGGATCGCACTTCGAGGAAGGTCGCAACCTGCGCCATCACAATTGAGTTGGTCGGGGTTTTGATAGTCGGGACAGCCAGTTTCGTTTTCCCGGACGCCTTCACCGTCACATCAGTTTGGACGGGATTCGGTAGTGGCTACGGTTTCATCCCACTGGCATTACCAATTGTTGGGCTTTGGTGGCTGCGACATACCAGAAACAAATAGCCGACCACTTCTCAGTGCAACAGTCGCTACCGCTCCGCCCGATAGCCTCAGGCAACTTCACTCTTGCACCCCTAGACGATCAGGCACGTCGGTAGGTGGAAACGAGATCATCGATGACCTCAGCCCACCGAGTTGGCTCCAAGTCGAACGTATTGCGTGCCGCCGAATCGTCGAGGAGGTATGGGCGCTGTCTCTGGTAGTTGGTCTCCTTCAACTCGCGGATGTCAGGTTGGAAGATGCCCATCACTTGCAACACGAATGCGGGCACCGATGCGGACTTGATCGGGCCGGTACCTGCACTAGCTGCGAGGTCGTCAACCACCTCACGTGCCGACTTCGGTGGGTTGCTCGGGACGTGCCAGGCGCTTCCCCATCCGCGCTCATCATTGGCAACGGTGATCAGGGTGCGCGCGACATCAATCGGTGTCGTCCATGAGTGCGGCTGGTCGATGTCACCGAGCAGTTGAACGGACTTGCCGCTCAGAACTCGAGGCATAACTCGATCACCGAAGAAGCTAGCCGGCCCGGCGCAGATGTAGTCCGAGCCACGGACTTCGGTGGCCCGGATGCGCCCCGCATCGTTCGCAGCTTTAGCAACCCTCCACACATCCACGCGTACCTTTGCCTTCGTGCCGGTCGCGGTGAGCGGGAGGTCCTCGGTCATCGGCACCTCGACGGGGCCGTAGCCGTAAAGATTCGACACCGTGGCGAGAACTGCACCAGTGCGCTCGGCGTAATCGAGCATCGCCGTCGCCAACGGCGGCCAGAGTTCAACCCACTTGTCATAGGTAGGATTTGCGCAGTTATAGATGACGGCGGCACGCGGCTCGGCACCCAAAAGTGCATCGACACTCGAGGCGTCTGCGGCGACCTTCCGGATGCCGACATGGTCAGGACCACCGCCACGGCGAGTGACTAGGACGACCGGACATCCGGCCTCGGCGAGGAGTAGAGCTACGGCTCAGCCGACTTCGCCGCCTCCGACGACCAGGTGAACCCCCTTGAGAGGGGTGACAGTGAGGCGGGACATGAGTCTCCTTATCCCGGAGTTCCTGCCCGTGATCGGGCCTCTCGACGATGTCATCGTCGTTGCGCTATGCCTGCGGTACGCCGGCCGTCGGGTCCCCCGCGACGTAATCCTCGCTGCATGGCCAGGCCAGCCGCGCGTCATCGAACGACTCCTCGGGACACCGAACAAGGACGCGCCCGAGAGCTAAGACGAGTTCAACCGGTCCAGCAATCACATTATTCGACCGGCCATGGGGATGCGTTCACAGCCGTCGTCCTCGTGCTTCACCGCACCTCCCTTGATGTCGGCTCGCGATCGGGCAGGTGGCCGACGATAGCGACGTAACTGTCAGCAACGCTGAATGCTCACCGGTGAAGGCTCAAGGTGGTGGTGCGGGTGCAGCACAAAACCCAGAAAATCACACCCCCTTTCTGCCCGTCCGATGAATCTTTTGTCAGGATGAACCTGTAGTCGAAGTTCGGTGAGGACCTCGTGCATGCGGGTGATCGCCCGTCGTAGCAGGAATCGGGTTCGCGCCATGATCATGAAGTCATCGGCGTAGCGAACGTAGTCAATATCGCGATGCTCATGTAGGTGTTCCATTGCAGCATCAAGTGGACTGAGATAGATGGCACCCAATAGTGGAGACAGGCTGCCGCCGGCGACCATGCCGCGACCGGTGGATCGCACATCCGGTACCGCGAGGTATTCCTGCACAACCGAAGCGATCTTCGGTGGCACTGCCGCGTCGGCGATGATCCGATTCAAGACCCCGTGCTTCATCCTCTCGTAGTAGGAGCGAATATCAAATCGGGCGATGAAGGGCAAAACTCGCAGGCGGGCGTGCACGAAGACGACACTGCGCTTGACACCACCGTGGCCCCGCACACCCCAACCCCTGGGCAATACGAAATCTTCACCGAACTGCTTCAAGGAAACGTGCTTCAAGGAAACGTGCCAGGCACTTTCCCCATTACCCCCGCTACCAGTGAGACCTGGCCAGCACTGGGACCACTAAGACTTAGACCACCTGGGGTGTTCGAGTTCACTCTCCGTTTACAACTGGCCCCAGGCCAACAGCGGTCAGGGGCCAGCAACAGGGTTTAAACACCCCACCTAGTGGCAGGGAATGGTGCTACTCTTCATTACCCTCAAAGCACATACTTCCACACGGGAGCCAAGAGGGGTTTAGGGTGCCGCCGATACCGGCAACACCGGGCCGCACCCAACCAACA
>JBAXHK010000041.1:0-8627 GCA_037138935.1 Actinomycetes bacterium | reverse complement strand
GTCGGCATGGCAATTGGCCCCATCATGAATTTACTAATGGGCCTTTCACCCAAGCACTACGCAATCACGATCATTGCGGCACTTGTCGGGTCTGCCGCCTCCGGCATGCAAGCGATAAGAAGCGCTGAAGGCACCCTGGTACTTGACCCAAATGACATCGTCATGGGGATTCCGCTTTACTACTGGGCCCTGGGCCTCTGCATTGCCGGAATTCTCGCTTGCGCATTTATTTTGCTGTGGACATCCTCCTACCAAACAGACGACGAAGGTTTACTGCATCACGGCGGCCCGGCCCGCGTCGCAACCTTCACAGTTATTGGCTGGCTCTTCAGCTACGTGTGCTTGACGATCTGGCAGGTTCTTGTTAACTGCGGGGTCTCCATGTGCCCGGCAAACCCGGCAAGCACCGGTGCCCAAAGTGTGCAATTTACTTTCTCGGTTACCCGAAATGGCACAGAGACCACAATCATCTCAATCCCAGGGTTCATTACCGTTCTTCTCGCCCTAGGTCTGCTCTCACTTCTTTTCGGAATAATCCTCAACCGCCGCATGAGCAAAGCAGAAGATCAGTCGTAGCGAGGAGCAACAGCCATGAGCATGATTCATATCCTCCACCCGAAAGCTGAACAAGAAGCCGACCGCCGTCGGTTGGCTGCCCGGGACGAAGCCGCGAAGGCGCCCACCCAAGCCGCAGCCGTCAGTACGTCGCGCCCACTGACCGAGCCAACCGCCGTTGCCTCGCCAGCGCCACAAGTTTCAACCAGTCGCCCATCGGTTGCTAAACGCATAACACCCCAAGCCACCGATATCGACCCGCTACTCAATCCAGACCCGCTGATGTTCGGTGCATCCCCTGCGCAACCGGCACCCGAACCAGAAGCACCGGCTGCCCCGGAAGCCGCGAAAGCCATTCCTCAGGCCAGCGCTGCGGCAGCAGTCAGCCAGTCATCGACCAAAGCACCACCCAATAAATCGGGCTTCACCGATGCCCTTTCTGGATTCGGGGCCGGCTTGCGCGGTGACAATGCCTTCAACAAAGTGAGCGGCCACACCGCCGGCAGCATCACCGGGACAGCTGCAAATATCGTCAGCGGCACGGCGACCGGAATCGGCGGTGCGAACTCTGCATCTAAAGCGCTCGGCGGTGGGGTCATGCCGAGTCTTTCGGAGGCCATGTTGGGTGTTGATCCAGGCCAGGTAGCCAAGCACCTAGGAGTTGGCCTGCAAGCCGGTGCGTGGATGGCCAAGGAAGCCTCCGGCGAAAAACCAACCGATGTAGCGGGCGAGGCGCGCAAAGACTACGTAGCAGCAGATATGCAACGAATGGTTGCCCGTAAAAATAAGAAGGGCATGTTTAAGTCTGCCGTTGTTAAGGCGCTCGCCGCAAAGAGGCTTGGCGATGCAGTTCAAGATGGAGGGCATCGAGCAACATACGAGGGCACAATGGAAGAGTCTGAGAAGCTTAATGAGGCGCGCCCAGAAACTAGCGGCATGACGAGAGCCATGCAGATGGCCGCATTGCCAGGCCAAGCTCTCAAAAAAACTGGCGAAACAATCACGGGTGCAGATGGCGAAGAAGACCTACTTAAGGGCAATTTGAAAACTGCAGCAGCGGTCTCCGCCTTAGGCCTCGGCACCCAAGCAGCGACAGCTGGCCTAGCAACCGCCGGCCATATTGTGGCTCCAGGATTGGGTGGCGTGACGGCTTCCACCGCGGTTAAAGGCACCGGGTATGCAGCCAGGGCCGCCGGAACACTGCTTTCAAAACCCTTCCAATGGCTGGGTGGCAATAATCAAGATCAGGCTGACGCCCACGACAAGCACCTTGATGGCGGTAGTGCGGAAGAACGCGCCGCTGGTACCGCCCAGACCCAAGCCGGCAGCATTTTGCACCGTGGTTTTAGGTCACGGGGTCAAGCAACCGGTGAAGGCGGCGTTGGTTGGGAGAAGTCCGGCGCTAAGACAGCAGACCCCGCCCCGGTCGCCGGTGAAAGCTACAAAGAAGGCGGCATCACCGGCTGGCTTAAAGGATTGTGGAGCTCAGGTAAGCACCAAGCTAAGACCGAAGCTTCGCATGCTGTCGATGACGTGAAGACCACCGCGCTTAACGCACGCAAAACCGCCGTTGATGCTAAGGATTCAGCCAAGGGATTCGGCAGCAGGATCAAGGACAAACTCTCCTCTTGGTGGTCGAAGTTGACCGGTCCCAAAAAACCGGCTGAAGAGGATCAGGGCGTCGAGATGACCTCAAGGTAATTGCACCTGAGAACTCGATTTGAGTAAGGCCTTCCATTTTTTCGGTGGTTGATTTGTTGGTCGGGAAAGAAATCAAACGTCGGTTAAATTTGTTTGGTTTCCCATATGATGAAATTAGGACCGGCTTGGTCCCTATGGTGCAATGACGACACGCCTTCGGCGAATGGCTGGTCGGTAATTTCGAAGGTTGAGTAGATGTTGTTTACTCGTCGCTTTGCACTCGTAGTGTCTTTCACCGCGGCTATCTATATTGCCTCCCCGGCGGTTGCCGACGCCTGCACGCGAATCCTTTGGAACGACAACAACATTGCGGTGCTCTCGAGCCGAAGCATGGATTGGGTGGGTTCATCGAAGCCCCTACTCACGGTCTTGCCGCGCGGAATGAGTCGCGACGGCGGGGAGTGGGGCGGTACACAGGTCGTGTCGACGAACCCGGCCCGTTGGACTTCACGCCATGGCAGCCTCGTGGTGACGGCGCTCAACGCGGGCACATCGGACGGCATGAATGAGCGCGGCCTGACAGTGCACGGGCTCTGGTTGAACGCAACCGACTACGGACCTCGAGATCCGTCGCGGGCCGGGGTGCAGGCTGCACTTTGGACCCAGTACGTATTGGACAACGCGGCGACCGTGGATGAGGCAATCGCCTTACAATCCAGTATCCAACCGATCGACGTTTTTATCCCCATCTCCGGTTCTTCAGGGCAGGGGGTGCGGGTGCCGCTCGCGCTCGCCGTAGAAGATGTAACGGGTGACTCCGCGATTATGCAATACATAAACGGCGAGCTAATTGTCCATCACGGTCACGAGTTCAGGGTGCTATCTAATGATCCGCCTTATGATGACGCGTTAGCTGAACTCGCTAAGTACGATTTCACAGATGCCACGCGCGATGTTCCTTTGCCAGGTAACACGAATTCATTGGATCGGTTTATTCGAGCCAACTTCTACATAGACTTCCTGCGGAGGACCACTCCCAAAACCAATCTAGAAGCTGTTTCATCATTGATGTCGGTCGCGCGCAATGTCTCGGATCCAATAGGTGCCCCCTACACCAAACCTGGCGAAGTCGACGAGACGGACTACCGCACCCTCGCGGATCTCACTAACCGCGTTTACTACTTTGAGCTATCTCGGGGCCTGTCGACTCTGCGTACTGACCTGCGAAGTTTGAATTTCCGTAAAGGGGCTCCCGTGCTCGTGCTTAATCCGCAGAATCAGCGACTGCAAGGCAATGTCACGTCAAACTACTTTGCCGCAAAGAAAGCACCGTTTAGCGGCGAGGGACCATGAACAGAAAACTCCTGGTAGTCCCTTCCCTAATCGCTATCGGCCTAGTCGTTGCTGCTTGCGGTGGCCAAGGCGAATCGATGATTACTTTCTCCAAGTACACCGGTGTGACCGGAAACGTATTCGCTATGAAGGCTGACGGCTCCGAACTTCGTCAGATCACCTCCGCGGGTGGTGTCCAAGCCCACAGCACGCTCACTCCCGACGGTGTCACAGTGGTTTATTCGCAGGTGAATACGGATGGCTCATCCATTATGAGTGTCCCGCTCACCGGAGGCACTCCAACTGAGCTCAACCGTGGTTCTCACTGGTCTCTCATACCAAATGTTTCACCAGATGGTGCGCGTATTGCGTTCACCAGCGACGCTGACGGAAATTACGAAATCTACACAATGGCGATCGATGGTTCTGACGTGCAACAGTTAACTTTCACCGATCCACCTACCCAGCATCTTGGTCCTAAGTACTCCCCAAATGGCTCGCAAATTTTGTACGCCACGGATCAAGATGAGACTGACCCGGCCAATGAGCAAGACATTTGGGTTATGCCCACCGGTGGGGGTACACCCACCAGACTTACCACCACTATAAACGATCGCGAGAGCAGAGGATGGTCACCAGATGGCTCGCACATCGTGACGCAATCGGTTGTGAACGGTGTGGGCCAACTCTTGGTGCTGAATGCCGATGGCTCCGGTCTCAAACAGATCACCAACATTGCAGCCGGCACCCCAGTGCTCTCCCTCGGTGGGATTTTCCCGAACATGTCAGGGGCGGTCACCCCGGCATGGTCACCGGACGGAGAGTGGATCGCTTTCGCAAGCAACCACGAAGGAAACTACGACATCTACCTCATTCATCCTGATGGTTCGGACATGACCCGGCTGACCAATTCGCCCGAGCCAGAACTCTCTGTTGGCTGGGGGCCACTGCGATGAAAAGGATCCCCGGAAAATCTAAAGCCCTTTACGCGGCCGGCGTGACACTTATCGGGTCACTGGTTTTAATAGCAAGCATTGGCTCTCCCGCTTTGTCACAGCAGTTCACCGGTGATGCAATGCGCATCAGCATACGTAAGGACGTAAAGGATCTGACAAGCTCCCAAAAAGCAGAAATAGTTGCCGCGATCTTGAAGGCTAAGGCCACGCCCGACCCAAATGACCCAAGTCATAGCTATTACGACCGCTTCGTAATCTGGCACCGCGATGCCTTCGCCTGCAAGAACTCTTGGCACCAGGATGGAGACTGGGCCGGAGCCGCGCACAACTCGCCAACTTTCTTGCCGTGGCACCGCGAATTCCTGGATAAGTTTGAAACGATGCTCCGCGAGATGAGCGGTGACCCGGCACTGGCACTGCCCTACTGGGACTGGACTGATCCAGCATCAACAGCGGCCGTGTTCGCACCCGACTTCATGGGCGGTAATGGCGACCCAGCGCACAGCTATGCGGTCACCGACGGGCCGTTCATTAAGGGAAAATGGCGGATTATCATTAAGGATCCGGCGGCCCTTCAAAAGGACTTGACCCCACAAACTTCTTTCCTAACTAGGAACTTTGGTCACTTCGTCGATACTTCGGTCTTGCTGCCGACCGCAGCAGCTGTGCGAGGTGCTCTCGCGGTAAACCACTATGACCATAATCCGTACAACGCTAGCTCACCGCTGCCGCTCTCTTTTCGCAATTCACTGGAGGGTTGGCGCGACGCTAAACTTGCGCACTGTGATGACGGCTGGACAATAAATGAGGAAGTTGACATGTCACCCCACGAGCTCCACAACTTGGTGCACATCTACGTCGGTGGAGTATGGCGCGTGGGTGACAAACTTTCCCAAGGCACGATGGCATACAACACCTCACCCAATGATCCCGTCTTCTTCTTCCACCATGCCAACATTGACCGTCTCTTCGCTGCCTGGGAAAAAACCAGTCGTGAGCACTATCAACCAGCAGCAGGTGCGAAACAGGGTTGGAATGCCAACGACACTATGTGGCCTTGGCATGACCGAACTATAAATAGTTGGTTCGGCACTTTGCGCAATGGTTACCGATACGCGTCGCTCCCAAAAATGTAGGCGGCTGGAGGTTTAGTTACCGCGCCGGCACATCAGCCACCGGTTGCCAGGCAGTGGACATTTGGGCTGAGCCATCAAAAGTCACCTGTTTCAGGTTCAACCCATTTGCGTCCATTTCAAAAATCTCATAGGGGCCGGCTCTGTCACTGGCAAAAACGATTCGCTTTCCGTCCGGGGAAAACGACGGGGTTATGTCACCTTGAAACGTCCCAAACGAGAAGCCTGGGTATTTTTCCCCGGGATTGAAAGGTGGCGTTGTGCCTGGATTGGAGGCCAACTGCTGGGTGCGACCTGTCTTGAGCCTGAGCACGAAGATCTGACCGACCCCATCGACATTGTTGTTGTATACGATTCTACGTCCGTCAGGTGACCATGATCGCGAGAAATCATTGTGCACTTGTTTAGTGAGGCGGCGGGATCGAGTGCCATCCGAGTTCATTACATATAGGTCGAAGCCACCACCAGCTCGATTGCTAGCGAAAGCGATTTGCGTGCCGTCTGGGGATACTTTGGGGCCCATATCCTTTTCTTTGGAACTCGACAGTCGCACTTCATTTGTTCCGTCGATATTAATAGCATAAATCTGCGCTGATCCGACCCCTCTCGCGGACTGAAACGCTATCCGCTGCCCTCCGGGGAAGAAGGAGGGAACATTATGCTTTCCGGGATTCTTGGTCACTTGGGTCTGCGCTGATCCATCGGAGTTCATTATCCAGATGTCGAACCTGCCGTCACGTTCGGAGGTGTAGGCAATTTTACTTCCATCATCTGAATATGAAGGGTGCGTATCGACTCCTGGGTTTGTGGTGAGTCGGCGCAATCCAGAACCATCGGGGTGCATGGTGTAGATCTCGCTGTTACCGTCCCGAAGACTCGCGAAAGCTATCCTGCCGTTTCGCGCTTTGGAGGCTGCCCTTGCTTCTTCCAGAGTGCTAACACCTTGTGTGATTTTACCGAGCACTTTGGTGGAGCCTGATTTTTTGCTAGCGCTACTAGTTGTTTTACCAGCTGAGTTCACCAGTTTAAAACTGGATTCTGTAGTTACGATTCGGGCGTCAACTAAGGTCACCGTTGAGCGCACCGCTGGCGAGGCTGTTGTCGGCGTACTTGTTGTGGTTGATGCGCACCCTGTGAGAAGCCCAGCAGTAAGCAGCCCAAGGGTGAGGGTGGTGGTGCGGGGTGAGAGTTTCAACAGGTTTCCTTTGGTGTTGGTTGGGGGTTTAGCTAAGTGGGCTTTGCGCAGTCCGCACCGGTCGGACCCAGTAAGTGTGCTCCTTATACAGGAATTGCTTTTGCCCAGAGCCTAAGTTCAGGAGGTAAGCGGATTTTTCACCCTTCTGTGAGGAACTCCAGGAATTAGTTGCCCCAAACCCGCCGATAGCGTTTCGCCCAGTGAATTCGTACAAGAGTGTTAGCTCCTCTATGGTCGGCAGGCGCCAGTCGGTTTTACCTCCACCGGTGTAGGCCGCTGTGCTGGTGACCGCCCCCTGCCAATCATTTCCAATATCTGAGGTTCGTTTGAGCACTCCGCCGCAGTATTCGCAATTCCACCAGCTACCGGTCCAACCGTTTGAGGCGACCTCAAGAATTGTTGCCTGGCCATTACCGGGCACGACACTGAAAATGATTCCCTCGCCGGGGCCCTTATCGCCGGGGAAACAGAACGCAGTGTTTTCCGCGCAGGTCACGTTGTTGGCTTCCCTAGAAACATTCACCGAAGGTGTAGGTGTGCTTGTAGGGGTGGTTGCGCAACTTGTAAGGAGCCCCACCGTCAGTAAACCCAACGTGAGCGCGATGGTTGTGGTGCGGAGTGAGGGTTTCAACAGGTTTCCTAAGCTGAATGGGGGGAGTTCGGCGCTGGTTGCTTAGATCGTCCGCACCGGGCGGATGTGTTCTTCCTCGTCATGGGTCAAGGTGTTCTTGCGCCCATCTTGGAAACTCAAAGAAATCGGATATGGATCCGAACCGGTGCTCGTCGAGGAACTCCAGTAGTAGTCAGACCCACTTATCCCAAGTTTGTCTCGTTGATTCCAAAGTTCTGTCAGTTCCGCGAAAGAGGGTAGGAACCAATCGGTCTTGCCTCCACCGTCATAATTCTCAGCCGTGTTCGCCGCTCCCAACGAGCAGGCGGCGACCATCGTCTTTGTGTTGTCGAATCCAGAACTAATGCTTTCACTCAGGGCAACAGTGGGCCCGATTTTGTCGCACCACACTTCCTTTGGGTTTGTACTTCCCCCATTCCAATCGGCGGGGGCGGCCTCCATATATCTACCCCACGCCTGTTCCGAACCCGCGTCATAGAAAACCATCCCGCCACCAGGGCCAATATCACCAATGGCACACGCGCCGCCGTCTGCGCACGTCCCAACGGCTGCCTGCCTGTCAACAGCGCCGGTAAGCGAGGGCGTAGGTGCGACGCCAGTATCAGGTGTCGTTGCTCCACCACAACCAGCTAACACCCCGGCGAGTAGCAGGCCGAGAGCCAATGCGGTTGTGGCCCTAAACAGTGAACGCTTCAACTTGTTTCCCTTTGGTAGGTATTTGGCACTTAATCGGCGAGTAAGGACAGGTCAGTTGAGATAGTTGGCGTTGCCGTTAGATCCGGCGGCTTCACGGTCAATACTCACCGTCGGTGTCGGTGTGCCTGTCGGAGTGGTTGCGCATCCTGCAAAGAGCCCCACCGTGAGCAAACCCAACGTGAAAGTGGCGGTGGTGCTGGGTGAGAGTTTCAACAGGTTTCCTTGGTTAGATGGGGGGACACGGGTTATGAAATCTTGTAGTCACCTGACACACAGATGTCTGTACTGCCTGAGGCTTTGCTTTTGGTGAACGTTATCCGCAATTGGAAAAGGTCTGTGTCTGGTTCCCGTTTAATGGTGAATCCGTGGTTTTTGTAGAACCAGTTGGCCGCACTGCCGATCTTCAGATATGTGATCTGTCCGCAGAGGTCCCCTTCTGTTTTGACTATAGGTTCGCCGCCTTCTCCTGATGAATCCCCAATAAGTCG
>JBAXHK010000040.1:0-8702 GCA_037138935.1 Actinomycetes bacterium | reverse complement strand
GTGACGTACGCAATAGGGGGAGGTCGGTCATTAAGATTGCCGTGGTTTCGACGCTGTTCACCGCACTGGCAACCGCACTGGTTGTGGCAACCGTAGGCCCCGTGGGGGCGGTGGAGTCAACACATGATTCCAATTCACGACCGACCGCTGCCACCCAATTGTGGGGTGGCATCGGTAGTAATGATCTGGGGCCGGCGACCATCTTGTTGTCGGCAAGGGGTGGTCGGGTCACTTTGAAGAACGTCCAGTTCATCATGTCGTGTACTGACACCGGCGATGGCACTCTTTCCGACCGCGCCTTCGATTACGTCAGTGGATCGGCGACCTTGAACCTTAACCGGTTCACGATGACCCTCAGGGGTGATTCCAATGGACGGCAGGGGGCGGCCAGGCTGACCGGCGTGTTGGGCTCAAATGGCCGGGGCAGCGCAAGGATTGAAGCCACGGCGATCGGTATTGACTCCAGCACCAATCAGGTAATCGAGAACTGCGTGGCGGCGGCGACTTTCAGCCTGCGCCGGGGGGCCGCTTCGCTGGCACTTTGCAATCAGGCCGTCGGGGACTGCCAAACGAGGGCGACTTTCAGCCTGCGCCCGGGGGCCACTTCGTAGTCTGGGTGGCCAGTGCGCGGACGGCCGGTTAACAGGCGGGGCCGCGCGTATGTCCTCCCGAGCCAAAGTGTCTGGCTGGGCTAGAGTCTTATGAGCCCAGCCGATGGGCCGAAGCCCCCACCGCCGAAAGGTTCAAATATGCGCCGTGCCGTTACCGCTGCCCTGGTTAGCCTCGCTGTCTTGGCCGGCTCCGCCGCCATGGCGCCATCAGCAAGTGCTGTGGTAATTGACGACACCAGTTTCGGTATGCACGTGCCCAATGTCTCGACCGGTGGCGACCCGAGTGTGAACTACGGTGCGATTCGGTTATGGGATTCGGGAGTTTCGTGGGGATTAGTTCAGCAAACCGCCAAGAAGTACTGGTGGAATGGCCTGGATGCATCCATCGCAAATTCAAATAAGCAAGGCGCCAGCATTCTTTATGTACTGGGATCAACGCCGAAGTGGGCGGCCAAAAACCCAAAGCAGGGCACCTACCCGAATAAGGGTGCCGCATCGATGCCATCCAGCTCAAAGCTTTGGAAAGACTGGGTAACCAGTGTGGTCAAGCGTTACGGAGCGTCGATCGACGCCTACCAGATCTGGAACGAGGCGAACCTCTCGACTTTCTGGCAGGGCACCCCCGATGAGATGGCTGATCTGACGAAGCAGGCGTACACGATCATCCGTAAGTACGACCCGACAGCGAAGGTTGTTGCGGCCAGCAGCACGGTGCGCTTGACGTCCGCGTTTAATAAATTCTTCCCGGCTTACCTGAAAGGCTTAAAGAAGCGCGGTTGGCCGGTTGACGTATTTTCGGTTCACCTTTATCCAGCGGGCACCGGTACCCCGGCCACACGGGCGGGTTACATCACCACCGTGCAAGCTGCACTAGCCAAAGCCGGTGCTCCGGCGCGGCCACTATGGGATACCGAAATCAATTACGGGCTTGCCGGCCCAGGTTCAGTCCCCCATGTTTCCATTGTCGGCGATGATGCAGCGGCCTGGGTTTCCCAGACTTATCTTGACGATGTCCGTCTTGGTGTGCAGCGCGCCTACTGGTACTACTGGTACGCCCCTACCGCGCTGCTTGGTATCAACATGCTTGACGGTTCGGCACCGGCAATCGGGTACCAAAACACTTATAACTGGCTGGTCGGTGGCGATGTAAATTGCTCAACCGCCGCCGTGAACATTTGTTCTATCAATAAAGCCGGCGTAATATCTACCGTTGCCTGGGCCACCACCGGCTCGGGTACATTTACGGTGCCCGCAGGGGCTACCGTTCAGACCACAGCAGCAGGAGTCACGACCCCCGTGGTCGCCGGCACCCCCGTAACGATTGGAAGCATGCCAACATGGTTCGGCGCAGCAAGTTAGTCCTAGTTTCAACCCTTTTCACCGCATCAGCACTTGCGCTTTCCGCTTGCGGTGGGGCGGCTAACCCGACACCAACCTCGGCTGCGCCGTCGGTGGCCCCATCGATCGCAGCAGATGCGGTGCAACCAACATTGGTTGGCATGCACATCGAAGGTGTTGAAGCGGAAGCTTGGGCAGCGGCACCTTTTGGTGCGCTCCGGCTTTGGGATAACGGCACCGCTTGGTCGCAGATCGAACTTGAAAAGGGTAAGTACAAGTGGGATAACCTTGAAGGCGCGCTAAACAACGCCGAGGCCAAGGGCATGACCGACATCTTGATGGTGCTCGGCACCACCCCCGAGTGGGCGGCCCGCGACTTCACCGACACGGTCTACCCGCCGTACCCGGGTGCGAACAGTGCCCCGAAGGATTTCGCCGATTGGGATAACTGGGTTACCGCGGTGGTATCGCGTTATAAGGGTCGCATCACCAGCTACGAGATCTGGAACGAGGCGAACCTCGCCGACTTCTTCAGCGGTACCCCTGAAGAAATGGCAGAGCTCACCGCCCGCGCCTACAAGATCATCAAAGACATTGACCCCGAGGCCACCGTGGTGTCGGCCTCACCGGCACTTCGCCTGACGAAGGCCTTCGACAAGTTCTACCCCGCTTACTTAAAAGCACTGGCGGCCAAGGATTGGCCGATTGATGTACTTGCTATCCATACGTACCCGACAGGTCAGGGTGATCCAGTTGCCCGCGGGGTTTTGATCGGCATCGTCAAGAAAGCCATCACGGCCGCAGGGGCCCCAGCCGACATGCCGCTGTGGGATACCGAGCTCAACTATGGGCTCGCCGGCCCAGGGCCAATCCCGAAGACCGAGATCACCGGGGCCAAGGCAGCGGGCTGGGTGGTTCGCACCTATATCGATGACCTGCGTTACGGCATTGCGCGTTCCTATTGGTACATCTGGTCACTTCGACCCATCCCCCTCCTGGGTATTCAAGCTTTCCCCGGCACCGATGCTGAACAGGGCTTCTTCGCCCTCGAAAACTGGGTTATCGGGTCCTCCTTTGATGGCTGTGACGAGGCTGGTGGAGCGGTTACCTGCAACTTCTCGCGCGATGGGCAAAAGTCGGTGGTGGCTTGGGCGCAGACCGGTGAGGCGCCTTACACCGCCCCCGCTGGCACCCAACTGGTCTGTGACCCACTGGCAAATTGCCAAGAATCCGCCGCCGATGCCCAGATCACCTTGACCGAGGTACCGGTTCGGATCTACCTGCAATAAGTGTTAAAGCCTCCCGAAAAGCCCCTGAACCCAAAGGTTGAGGGGCTTTTCGCTGGTAACGTGGGGGGTTCACGCAGGGTGGCTGGCTAGGAGGAGGTGGCAGGTGGCGATCGAGGAATCCCCGGCAACCGCTGCCCCGGCAACCGCTGCCCCGGCAACCGCTGCCCCGGCAA
Organism: Actinomycetes bacterium; assembly: GCA_037138935.1. GTDB lineage: Bacteria > Actinomycetota > Actinomycetes > S36-B12 > S36-B12. The sequence continues at coordinate 5,291 of JBAXHK010000040.1, read as the reverse complement.
CTCCGGCACGAATCGGCTGGTCTGAAGCCCACTCCCACCGCGATCGCCCCCACCTACGCCGTGACCCGCTGCGTGTCTATGCAATCCGGGTCTTCATCTTGGATGTCTTAGCCGTGACATTGGCGGGTATCACCGGGTTCATCCTGCGCTGGGCGATCCCATTCAACGTTGAGATCAACGATCCAACATATTTGTCGCTGGTTGTGATCGTGATCATCGCGTGGGTTTTGGTCCTAGTACTTCGTGGTGCGTACGACACTCGAGTACTAGGCGTTGGCTCCGAAGAATTCAAACGCGTCGTCGCTGCTACCGCCACCGTTTTCGGCGCAGTAGCGATCGTGGTGTTCGCCTTCAAGATTGATCTCTCCCGCGGGTTCGTCCTGATTACCTTCGTCACCGGTTTGGCCTTGCTGCTGATTGTGCGTTGGGCGCTGCGCTCCTGGCTGCGACATGAACGCCGCTACGGTCACTTCCTGCATCGCACGATTGTTGTTGGCGCCGAACCGCAAAAATCAGAGATCGTCGACATGCTCGATCGTGACCCGGTCGCGGGCTTCACGGTGGTTGACGTTATTGATGAGCCGCCGGCCGATATTGATAGCGCCGGGCTTGATAGATGGCTCGATGAAGTCATGACCCGCATCGCCCTCGAGGACGCCGATACCGTTGCGGTTGCTGGCTCGCCGGCCCTTGGTCATCAAGTGGTGCAGCGTTTGTCGTGGCGACTCGAAGGCCCACGTGTTGATCTCCTGGTTGCTCCCGCGGTCGGCGACGTCGCCGGCCCGCGGGTGACAATGCGCATGGCAGCCGATCTTCCGTTGCTGCACCTTGATGAGCCGCATCTGACCGGCCCGAAGCGCGCCATCAAGCGTGGCCTCGACATCCTTGCGGGGATTTTGCTCTTCTTGCTCTTTTTGCCTTTCATGATCGTTGCTGGCATCGGCACCAAGTTGACCAGCCGCGGGCCGATGTTCTACTTCCAAGAACGCATTGGGCGCGGTGGCGGGGTAATCACTGTTGCAAAATTCCGCACCATGCGCGTTGGTGCTGATCAAGAACGCGAAGTTGTTATCGGCGCACCCGATGCCTCCATCGTTGATCGCTACAAGCAAGATCCGCGAATCACGTCTTTCGGTCGGGTGCTGCGTCGCTGGTCAATTGATGAAATGCCGCAGATCGTCAACGTCATCGGCGGCACGATGTCACTTGTTGGCCCCAGGCCGGTACTCGTATCCGAATTGCCACTCTTTGCCGACGCCGATCATCGCCGCCACCTGACAAAACCGGGCCTGACCGGCCTTTGGCAGGTTTCTGGGCGCAAACAGGTGGAGTGGGACGAGCGGATGCGCATGGATCTTGACTATGTCGAGCACTGGTCACCGGCCCTGGATTTGGTCATTGTGGCCAAAACCATCAAAGTCGTCCTGATCGGTCACGGCGCTTACTAGCGGCCACGGCCTTTCTATACTCATCTAGTGTCACGCCCAAGGCCTTTTGTCCTGCTCGGCCTAGCTTTCGTGGTTATTTTGGGCGGGTTCGTGCTGTGGCTCCAAATCGGCCTGATGTCGACTTTAGTTTCGGTGGCCTTGGGCGCTCGTAATTTTCAAACCAGTCTCACCGGGGCGGTTGATCAACTTACGGCCGGCGACTACGAAGCGGCATTGGCGAATTTTGACGAAGTGCAGTCCGCGGCTGATCTGGTTAGCGCCTCAGCCGGCGGGCCGCAATTGCAATTGGTCGGTTCAATTCCCGGCTTCTCGACGGCGGTTGATAACTGGCGAGTCTTAGCAATTGCGACGAGTGACATCACCACCAGCACCGGAGAGCTACTGAGTATTTTCGGTGACCTCTCGAGCAAGAACGGTGCAGTGAAGATCTTCAGCGATGGGGCAATCGACATCGAGTTGCTGAAACAGTTACCGCCGCGAGTTGACGCGGTTAACACCGGCATCAATGACAGCGTTGCGCATTTGCAACTGGTAAACACGAGCGGTCCGGCGGCCGGGTTCCTTGCCACGGTGCAGGCGAAAGCGTTAAAGGAAGTGAAGCCGGTGCAGCGGGCGGTTAGTGCGCTGGTTGATTTAGCACCACTGCTCCCAGACGCACTCGGGGCCAATGACCCGAAGCGGTATCTGATCGCGATCGGCAATCAAGCCGAGATGCGGGCATCAGGTGGCGCACCACTCACCTTGGTGCTTGTGGAATTCGATAACGGCCGAATTTCGATCCCGATCAAGGGGCAGACGAGTACCCAGTTGTATCCACCACTGAATGCACCAGTGCAATGGTGGGGTCCGTCGGGTAATCCGTTTTTTCCGACGAATCCGCGTAATGCTCCGATGGTGGTAGCCAACACGCATCCGTCATTGTTGTATTCGGCGCGCGAGATGTCCGGTGCGTGGATCGGCGGTGACTACCCAGAAGTTGATGGTGTCATCACCCTTGACCTCAGTTCAATTGCGGCGGTCTTAAATGCCATCGGGCCAATTTCATCACCGACATACGGTGAGGTCACCGGTGACCGACTCTGTCAACTGCTACTAGTTGAAGCTTATGAAAAATTCGGGGTGGCCGAATTTACCGCGCGCCAAGAAGCTAACCAACAATTACTTGACGAGTTGCTAACGCGATTACTGTCAGGTGAGGATTTGGTGTCAGTCGCGAAGGCAATCGCGAGTACCGCCCCGGGCCGACACTTCCAGGTCTGGATGCGCGATACCCGTTTCGAGAATTTCATTCTGGAAAGCGGCGCCGGTGGCTCAGTTCGTGACCCCGGGGTCGGCGATTGGTCTGCTGTTTACACGCAAAACGGAAACCAAAGCAAGGTTGACGTCTTCCAGAAGCGCAATGTGCTGGTTAACGCCAAAATCAATGAAGACGGTTCGGCTCGCGTAACGCAAGTCATGACGGTGACCAACGCAACTCCACCGGAGCGCCCGGAGGGCCCCCCTGAGCGCATCGGTTACGAAACCAGTTGGCTCAAGGCCGCGTATTTACTGTACGTGCCAAATTCTGCAACTAACTACACCTCTTACTACCCACAGGGTTTCGCTGTGCGGTCCTTTAAAGACCACCAGCAGTATGGTCGAGGGTTCGCCGATGATGGATTCGGGCAAAAACTAATTCGGGTGGTGGGCTGGACGGCCCCGGGTGGGCAGGCGGAGGTATCGGTCTCATATGACTTGCCCGCCGGGACTTTCACGGCCCCCGATGGCAGCCTCGTCTACGCATTGCAGGCCGAGCCACAATCGATTTGGAATGACGCGACGCTAACCGTGCGTGTCACACCGCCCACAGGGTGGCGGGCGGTTGATGATCTGGGAATGATGATTGACGCCGACGGCGTCGCGGAACTCAGCGCGGTGCAAAGTGGCCAGGTCAGCGTCGCCATCACCATGAGGCCGGGCACCTGATGGCTGGGGGCACGGTCTACTCGAGTGGTAATCGGCACAATGTCATCTTTGCCCTGGTGGCCGCGGTTTCGGTTGTGCTGCTTTGGCTACTTCCGCCGGTGGGGTTCATCGCCTGCTGCGTGCTGCTGATTGTGTTACCGCCGTGGGGTCGCACTTTTACTGAACGGGCGCTGATTTCAATCGTCGTGCTACTTGGCCTGGTGGCGCTGATATTCCCGCGCGCGGGAGCCACGCCCATCACGGCCACCTCAGCGCACCTTGGTCTGGCACTAGCGGTATTAGCAGTTGCGGCGGCACGTTTCATCCCGCGCCTTTCGCGACCACTTCCGAAGTTGAACGTAAGTGACGCCTTGATTGGCATCATGCTGGTGGGTACTAGTTGGTGGTTGATGAGCGCCTATGTTGGTCGCAGCCTCTACGGCATCGTAAGCGGCCTGTTCTTTAGCGGCTGGGATAACCAGGGACACTTCACGACATTTGCGAACACCTATGAAGTTGGAAGCACAACTTGGCCAACAATTGATGGCTCGGTGGCCTGGAACCAGTGGTACCCAGCCCTGCACACCACTATGTGGTCGCTGGCCCAACTTGGATCACAAACCGGTGCCGAGCTACTTGATCGCACGAGTTTGCTATGGCCTTATGTGCAGTGGTCATCGATTTCATTCGCCCTTTGCGTAGCGGCACTGGCGTGGGTCGCAGGTGATTTAGCCGGGCGCCTTGGTCCATTGGTTAATTCGCGCAGTGGTTTCATCAAGCGGTGGGCCACGCCAATCGCGATCGTGGTGTTCGCGACTTTCGCACTACTTGGTAGCCCGACCGGGCTTTTCAATAGCGGTTTCACCAACTTCATGATGGGCGTAACCGTTGTGGTGGTGACCGCTTATCTATCTGCGCGCGATTGGCATTCGGCGCTGTGTTTGGGCTGGTTCTTGATTCCGCTCGGGGCCCTTGCGGCAATTGGCCTATGGACACCTCTGGTACTTGGCTTGATTCCGTCGGGGCTCATCGTTGCAGTGGCGCTTTGGCGGGTGCGCAAATGGTTGGCACCGGTTTGGGTTATCGCCGCGGGCGGATTCGTTGGTATTACTGCTTGGTTACAAACCCAGGCGGTGATTAACTCCGATCCGGGTACGAGTGCCGGCGGGCTCTTGGCCGATCTTGGCGCCGTCGGTGTTGGCATGAGCCCGTTCAATGTCGGCGCAGCACTTGCTGCACCCATCGTCGTCCTCGGCTTGTTACTTCTACTACTGCGTAGCCATCGGGCCCCGTTAGCGCTTGCCATTGCCGGCCCGGTGCTGGGCTTTACCATCTTTGCAGTTATTGCGATGTCCGGGGCCGATGGCGCTGAACTGTCGCGCCTGGTGAGTTACTACGTCCTCAAGTCGCTCAATGCGATGTTGTTAGCGGTTGCGCCACTGATTGCCGCTATGGCAGCCGTCGGCATCTGTTTGTTCCTAATTGCCATCAACAAAGCTACTCGGCGGGCAACGCAACCGAAATCAGCACGCATCAACGTCATCATTGGCGGAGCGATCGCCTTGGTAATTGGTTTCACGATGTTTGGCTATGTTGGTACGACTACGCAAGATTTCACGGGTGGGTTTGCCTCAGCCCCCGGGGTTGCGGCGGCAAATACCCGAAGTGGGGGGGTCGAGAACCAGTTGATCGGTGAAGCGATCATTAGCGCGCAGCAGGCAGCGCTGCCTTACCCGGATAAAACCACCATGTTGTGGGATGGATCTGGCATGTTGCCGAATCTTTGGGTCTCGGCGCTGCACGGGGTGATGTCGAAGAACCAGAACACGTTCTACAAGAACCTGCCACCCTTCCCCTATGACGAAAAGACCCTCGGACACCTGAGACTCTCACTAAATC
>JBAXHK010000039.1:0-8703 GCA_037138935.1 Actinomycetes bacterium | reverse complement strand
ACGCCCAGCTCAGCATCGCTGATGCTGGTGAGCAAGTGGCCGCGGTGCCCGTGATGCCTTGGCATGTCTCGATCCTCGCCGCGCAAGATGCCTATGTAACGCACAACCTGGCCTGGCAGCAATACATGGAGGCCGCGGCGAAAGACCCAATTGAGTTTACGTCGCCACAGGCCGATGTAAACGACACTTTCATGGCTGTTGAGCCGGCACTAACCGAGGCTATCCCGCAGCCGGCCCTGTTCGACCTAGTGAACCGAGTCGCACAAATCTTTATCGACGGTTACCCAGACCCGGAAGCGACAACCGACGGGCCAACCCAGGATGCGAGTTATCACTCAGGTGACTTTGCAAGTTTGCTAGGCCACCAGATCTTCTTGCCAATGTCATAGGCGAGGGCGGGCACCAGCGTTGATCTAATGACGAAGGTGTCTATAAGCACACCGATAGCCACCGCGAAACCGATCTCACGCAAGAACACCAGTGGCAGCACCCCGAGAACCAAGAAAGTTGCTGCCAAAATTATGCCGGCCGAAGTAATAACGCCACCTGTGACAGTAAGCCCCTTGAGGATGCCGGGTCTTGTGCCTAACTTGATGGACTCCTCGCGCACGCGCGTCATCAAGAAGATATTGTAATCGACACCGAGAGCAACTAAGAAGACAAAAGCGAATAGCGGGAACGAAGTATCCGCACCCGCGAACTTGAACACATTATCGAACACCAGTGCGCAGACCCCCAGTGTGGCGAAGTAGGAGAGAAGTACCGTGCCGATGAGTAGCACCGGTGCCACGATGGATCGAAGTAGCAGCACTAAGACCAAGAAGATGACGGCGAGTACCACCGGGATGATGATGTTTCTGTCATGCACAGACGCGATGTCGACATCTAGTTGTGAGGCGGTCTGACCACCAACGATTGCATTTGCTCCGGCGATCGCATGAACGCGATCACGTAGCAGTTGTACGGATTCCGAAGCCACCTGGCTATCTGCGGCGGCACTTAAAGTCACGAGCAGTTGGACTCGATCATTAACGATCATGGGCTCGGCCATTTCGGCCCCGGGTGCACCCGTCGGCACCCCGCTGTAAGGCGCTACAGCGGCGACACCCTCAGTTGCCTGCACGGTCGCTAACACTTCGTCAAGTGCTGAAGTATTTGCCATTACAACTGTGGGAGTGCCGAGGCCACCGGGGTAGTGGTCAGCCAATTTTTCTTGCCCGATCACCGAGTCGGTGCGTTCGACGAAGGCCTGGGTGGTGGTGATGCCGTCGGCCTTCAAAGTGAGCGAGAAGCCGGCGAACACCAGCATTACCAGCGCGGTGGCAATCCAGGTCAGGCGAGGGCGCCGACCGACCCCGTTTGCGACCTTCGACCAAACACCCGAAAGCCGCTCATCTACGTCATCATCGGTTGGCACCTTGGGCCAAAAAACCCAACGCCCGGGTGGAAACTTTTGTCGGTTGAACGGCCCCCAATGTGGACGGGCAATGCGCAGTATTCCAAAAACTATCCAGCAGACGACGGTAATGCCGGCAAGTACACCACCGATCGCCAGGAAGGGGCCGATTGCGGTGTCGGTGACAAAGCTCAAGATGAGCCCGATGATGGTGGGAACCAAAAAAGCCAAAATGGGTAGCACCACACTTGGGATAATTAAAAGAGCGGGCAAAAATGTCAGCATCACGAGCAGGGCGGCGACAATACCCGCAGCACCTACCGGGCCGAGGGATCTGTTCGAATTTAATTCACTCAGCAGCAAGCACATCAACCCGATGACCACTGTCGCACCGCTTGCGACGATTGGTTCGACTACACCCCTAAGGGCTGCCCGCATAGCTGCCGCGTGCTGCTCATGATGATGGAGTTCCTCTCGATATCGCGCCACCAGCAAGAGGGCGTAGTCGGTGCCGGCGCCGAAAACGAGCACCGTCAAAATACCTTGGCTCTGGCCGTTGAGAACGAGTACATCGTTCTTGGCGAGGGAGTACACGATGGCACTTGCTGTGGATAGCGCAAAGCCGGCAGCGATGAGCGGGATGAGCCAAAGGAACGGGCTGCGATACACAATGATCAAAATGATCGCGACGACTAATGCGGTGGCGCCGAGCAAGGTGGTGTCGATAGCTCCGAAAACTTTGATTAGGTCAGCAAGAATCCCGACAGGCCCGGTGGCGTTAATTTGCAGGTCAGGGTAAAGCAGTGCCAGCTCGCGAACAGCAGCCGTAATGCCACCGAAGGCAAGTTCTCCAGATTCAAGTTTCTCACCACCCTTTTCACCATTGACAGGCACGTTAAGCAGGTAAGCATTTCCGTCTTGCGAGGGGAATGGCGTGATCGGACCGGGGTCAAGATAATCGGCAACCGTGCCGCCGCCCTCAACAGGCAAACCTGGTATCGCTGCAGCCACGGCAGCTGCGGTGGCTGCGTCTGCGGCTGACATGGCGGCACCATCGGGCCGCGTGATTACGACAAGTAGAGGAAAGGAGGTGTTGTCGCTGAAGGCAGCTTGCTCATCGGCTACCAAAGTTGACTCTGCGGATGCGGGCAAGAAGGAGGCGTTGTCGTTCTTTTGCACCTCATTAAGTTTGCCGGCAAGGGGCCCCACCACTCCGCTGATGGCTAGCCAGGCGATTGCAACCAGTACCGCTACCCAGACCGCGCGGCGGCCGGTATTTGGTTTTTTGGGTGTTGGGGTCAACGTATCAATCGAGGCCATGCCAGTATGCTGCCGAATCGGCGCCGATCACGCCAGTCGACTCCCCGCATCGGATATCGTAAAACCGAAGAATATTGGGAAATGACTTTCCTTTTGCGAAAAATAGGGATGAGGGCGTGTGTCTAGGGAAGTTTTACTGGTGGCCTTGGCCCTAACGATCTTGATGTCGGCACTGCACATCGCTGCGCCGCTTCTGCTGCGAATCCCTAAGCAGTATCAAGATGCCGTGACGTCATTTGCGGGCGGTACGGCAATCGCATACGTGTTCTTACATATTTTGCCCGACTTAGCTGACGGTCAAGTCGCCTTTGTTAATGAGGTTTCAATTGACCTGATACCTGCGCCGCTTATTGCCTCGGGAATATTCTTGATCGCCCTGCTCGGCATGCTGGTGTTTTATGGCCTTGAGTCTTGGGCCAGGGTTGACACCGGACCCACTCAGCTTGCATACGTAAGTCACGTCGGCGCATATGCGGTGCTCAACGTGGTCATCACTTACACGATGCCGGCTCGCGTTGAAACGGGGCTGGATTTTGCCATGCTCTTTGCGGTCGCCTTTGGGTTGCACTTCCTGCTGAGCGACCGCAATCTTGCCGAGGCCCATCCAACGCGCTTCTCGCATTCAACTCGCTGGATTTTGGTCGGTGCCTTGTTCTTTGGTTACCTGCTCTCGGCGGTCTTCCCACCTACGACTGAATTAGCCGTGGCAATACCCGTCGCTTTCCTTTCAGGTTCTGTTCTGACGAGCGTCTTTAGAGTTGAGTTACCTGACGCCAAAGTCGCCAAGTTTGGCTGGTTCGCTTTTGGAGTTGCGGTCTATTCAGTTCTGCTACTTTGGGCAACGGCGGTGAGTGGTTAATTATGGAAAGTTCTTTGGGTTGGTTCGCTGCCTCAGCGCTAATCGCCGTGGTGGTAGCAATTTTGGCGCGCCAACGTGGCTGGGGCATGGCCTTGCCGGTACTGGCGGTCGGTGCCGTTGTCGGTGTACTGCCGATCGGCCCTGAGGCTGCTCCCGACCCCGAGTTTTTCCTGATCGCGATTCTCGCCCCCCTGGTTTTCGGTGAGGCGCTGGGCTCATCGTTCCTTGATATTCGGCGGGTGCGGCGTCCGGTGCTCGTCCTGGCCGTCGGCTTAGTAATCGCAACCACGCTGGCCGTCGGAGGGGTGGCTCTGTGGATTTCTGCGATGCCAGTTGCCGTGGCACTTGCTCTTGGCGCCGTATTGGCACCAACCGATGCGGTTGCAGTTAGCACCGTGGCCCGAAAGGCATCGCTGCCAAGGGGCCTAGTGTCAATTCTTGAGGGCGAGAGTTTAGTTAACGACGGCACAGCCTTGACGGCATTGCGCGTAGCAGTGGTGGCCACGATCGCTGGCAGCATCACGGCCGTTGAAATCAGTGTGGTTTTTCTTCTTGCTGTCGCAGTTGGTATCGGGATTGGGCTAGCAGGTGGTTGGCTGCTTTCATTTGTTATCTCCAAGAGCAACGACACTATTGCGGCGAACAGTTTGGTACTGGTTGCGCCATTTGCGCTCTATTTGGGTGCCGAGCACCTTGAAGGTTCGGGTATCTTGGCGGTCGTAGTTGCTGGGCTCTATACCGCCCATGCGCAAACAACCAAGGCTCGCAATCCAGGGCGGTTGCAAAGTGCGATGCTGTGGCGCCACGTCACTTTCGTACTTCAATCACTCGCATTCTTCATGGTTGGGATTTATCTGATAAACACCCTCCTTGCTGTTTCGAATCGTGACCGATTAATCGTTGCGGTCTTGGTGCCGGCGGTGGTTGTGACTTTGATCTTGACGCGAGTGGTATTTGTAATGGTGCTGGTCCGGGTTTTCAGAAGTAAAATGCCAGTTTTTAAAGGCCAGTCCCACTCGCGGCTGATGCGAGGTTCTTTCATTGTCGGGTGGTCAGGTGCCCGCGGCCCGATTTCTGCCTTGGCGGCATTTTCAATTCCGCTGGTAGTTGAATCAGGTGAACCATTTCCATTTCGAGATGTTGTTGTTGCAACAACCTTCGGAGTGATCGTGGTGACTTTGCTCCTAGCTCAAACCATTGGCCCATTGGCGCGCCGGCTCAAGGTGCAAGACATTGATGGGAGCCAAACCGCGCGCAGGCTGGACGCGGCACTCGCCTATGCCGCACTAAAGGAGTTAGACGAAGCCGAGGAAGCCGCGGATCTCACCGGCCAGCCGATCCCGCGCGAAGTTATCGAAGGTTTACGGATTGAAACCCAACGTCGTGTTGACGCGCTAGCGCCCTTGAGCGAGGAAGCGGTGGACCAACCTGATGCTGTCACGGCTGGTGACTTACTGCGGCTGATGGTGCGCGCTGAGCAGGAGGAGTTGCTTCGTATTCGCGACGAAGAGGGCCTACCCGATTCGATCGTGCGACCGGTTCAGCTCGCTTTGGATATGCGTCACCAGGCGCTCGGCCCGAAGAAAACCGGCACCTAACGGGGTTCTGCGGTGGTGGGCCGTTCAGGCGAAGCCCCGACGGGGCGTTTTGTGAGGGGATTAATCCCAGAATTCTCGCGGCCGATTGGCAAGATCACCTCCAGACCCGTGAATGATCACGGTCTCCCTACGACACCCGGCCTTCGAGGCATCACATATTTTTCACAAGGCGGATTCCCTCATGGATTGCCTCCCATGAGTAGATCGGTAAAAAATGATGAAGGCAGGTAAACACATGGTGGCCGCAGTGACTATTCCCGGTGCGCGGACTCTGAACGACCTCGCCGCAGCTCCGCTACTCGTCGAGTGGGCTTAGTCGCACCCGGTCTCCGGGAGTTGTTGGGCGTTTTACTATTGCCATTTGGCGGGTTTGGTGTTCCAATGGGAAGAGTGGCCCATCTTGGCGCCGCCAGCCTTTCCACAATTATTGAAAGGACGTAAATCTGATGCCAAATATTGATGTTGCTACCCCAGTAAGTTCAGCGCCATCTGATCGGCTCGCACTCGGTGTTGGTTGGGTGCGGCCCGGTGTGGCCGGTATCGGCGGCACCCTAAACCCCTCCACCAATGGGTGTTCACCCTATACACCCTATACGTGCTTTGAGGGTCATGAAGAGTAGCGACCGCTCAACGGAGAAGTTCACACCGACCAACGAAGTAATAGATCACAACGAGAAGGATGGAGCACTAAATGCCCAGTATTGATGTTGCTACTCCAGTTAGTTCAGCGCCATCTGATCGGCTCGCACTCGGTGTTGGTTGGGTACGGCCCGGTGCGGCCGGTATCGGCGGCACCCTAAACCCCTCACAATTTAGGTCTTATCCCCCCTCTCTTGGTCTTTGCTTTGAGGGTAATGAAGAGTAGCACCGTTCCCTACTACTAGGTGGGGTGTTTAAACCCTGTTGCTGGCCCCTGACCGCTCGCGGCCTGGGGCCAGTTGTTTGCGGTAGTGAACTCGAACACCCCAGGTGGTCTAAGTCTTAGTGGCCCCAGCGCTGGCCAGGTGTCATTGGTAGCGGGGGTAGGCGGCCCAAAGGACTGGATAGATCTGGACTCCCCGACAGTCAGGCCCTCATCGACTCGTTGTCCCACCTGAAGATCCCGACGTCGCTCGCCTTGCTGAACACCGCCGGCGTCCTGGCCCATGAGATCGAACTAGCCGAGGTTCTCAGCGAGTCGGCCGACCTGGAGTTCTTCAATCCGGTCGGCTCGCGCGACACCCATCAGGTCCAGCGAGCGCCCAGGAGTTGCGGCAATCCGGTGACCTTTGGGCAGCATTAGAGACCATACTGAATTCATGACGCGGCCGACTCTTGCGGACTGGCTAATGCCCGAGCACGTATTTTGGTCATTTAGGCATGTGCGGGAACTGATTCCGACGGCACAGGTCGACCCCGCTACTGCACCTTTGGTGCTACACCCAAAGCTCAAGCCAGAGCTCGGTGATGTCACGATTGAATTACCTCAGGGCCCGCAGCCGCTGAACAGCTTTCTCACGTCAACCAACACGGATTCGTTCACTGTAGTCAGCGTTGAGAATTTGGTATATGCGTTGTTGGCTCCCGGGGTCGGTGATCTCCAGCCGCACTTGATCTTCAGCGTGACCAAGTCAGTTACCGGCATGTTAGTCGGGGCCTTGGTGCTAGACGGGAAACTCGATGTTGATTCACTCGCGACAAAGTATGTGCCCGAGATCGCCGGGAGCGGTTTCGGCGACGCCACGGTGCGCAACCTGCTGGATATGGCGGTGAGTTATCAATTCGAAGAGGACTACTCACCGGGGCCCGACATCGTGGCCTACCGGCACTCAGTTGGCTGGTACCCGGCACCTCTTGGGGCACCTGACCTGCATGACTTCATTGTCTCTCGCCAGAAGGAGGGCGAACACGGCAAGTCCTTTCGCTATCTGTCACCGACCACCGACCTAGTCGGCTGGGTAATTGAAGCGGCCAGTGGCATGCCATATGCCACGGCCCTCTCTCATTACATCTGGTCGAAGATTGGCACCGAGGCACCGGCGCACATGACTGTTGATCGCCAAGGTTCACCGCGAGCAGCCGGTGGGCTCTCTGTCATCCCTCGTGACATGGTGCGATTTGGCATGATGATCCGAGACGGCGGAATGGGTGTTATCGACCCGGGGTTCATCGCCGATATCTATGAAAATGGAAGCGCCGAACAGTGGGCAGCGGGTGACTTCAGCGACCTGTTTGTGAACGGGGTCTATCGCTCATTTTGCTACCGACCGGGTGAGGATCCAGCGGTGATCATGGGTATCGGGATACATGGCCAGATGCTCTACGTTGATCGCCCCCGCGGTGTGGTAATCGCCAAGCAGTCATCTTGGCCGATCGCGGATTCTGATGAATTACATATTGATTCGTATCACGCCTGTCGTGCTGTCGCGCGATCCTTAAGCTAACTTGAGCCTTTGGTTTAACGCAAGTACTGAGTGCAGGGGCTAATCCGTAGTCAAGCGCCGCAGGTGGGGGCTTTAGTCACCTGCCACTAGTTGACTTCAGTTGCCGAGACTGCGGGGGCACCCCCCAGTTAAGGAAATTCAATTTATTTACTTTATTGACGCAGTAGGAGAAGCGGTTTGCAAAAAGTTCCTAAGTGCGGATTTGAGCGCAGGGGTAACGGGGCTACCTGCGCGAAGTAGGTTCGGCTGCTACCACTTGGAGTGTTCGAGTTCAATACCGCAAGCAACTGGCCCCCAACCAACAGCGGTCAGGGGCCAGCAACAGGCTTTAAACACGTCGTGAAATACCACATCCTTCTAGATAATCCCGAATCCCTGGGCTGAACCTCGCTCGCGAACCAGTCACCGCGCAGTGAGCTACGGAGCCTGGCTGTAGCGTCAGCATTAGCTTTAGGAAAGAAACGTCCTACTACCTCCCGGGGGAAACATGTGCACGAACTTCAAGACCAAGAAGGCCAACGACGGAAGCGTCGTGATCGGACGCAGCCTCGAGTTCCCTACCGAGATGCCGACGGCCTTGGCTGCGCTGCCCGCTGACTATGTGGGCGTGGGAGTCGCCTCCGGCGGGAAGCCGGGCAAGGCATGGTCGGCAAGTCACGGGATCGTGGGTATGTGCGCATTCGGCAAGCCCGAGTTTCTGATTGATGGCATGAATGATGCGGGACTCTCTGCTCATCTCCTCTATATGCCCGGTGGCTACTGCACCTACCAGCCGTTCATTGGTGATGGATCTGATCTCTGCGAGGCCGACCTCATCGCGTACCTACTCGGCACGTGCTCGACCATCGTCGAGGTGAAGGCGGCCCTTCAGGGCAGCAATATTTGGGGCTTCGATCCCGGCATGGGCTTCGCCCCGCCGATTCACTGCCTGGTGCACGATGAGACGAGCTCGATCGCAATCGAACTTCATCCATCAGGCTGGGTTATCGTCGAAAATCCGACCGGGGTCGGTACAAATTCACCATACATGGACTGGCACCTGACCAACCTGAACAACTACGTCGGGCTTAGCAGTAACACCCCGGCCGATCAAACCTTCGGCTCCTT
>JBAXHK010000038.1:0-8820 GCA_037138935.1 Actinomycetes bacterium | reverse complement strand
GATGACTGATGCAGCTCCGTTGGCGCAGTCAACAACAATCTTCAACCCGGCTAGCTCATTGGGCAGGCTGTCGAGTAGATGCTGCTCATACGCAGTTATCGCGTCATGGTCTAAGCGCACCCGACCCACCTGATCACCGATTGGTCGATCCCAAGGTTCACTTAGTCGCGCCTCAATAGCATTTTCGATCTCGTCGTCGAGCTTTAAGCCACCTCGATTGAAGAACTTGATGCCGTTATCTGGCATTGGATTATGCGAGGCCGACAGCATGACCCCAAGATCTGCATCCAGTAAATTTACTAGATATGCGACCGCGGGAGTCGGGATGACTCCCAGCAAGATCACGTCAACGCCGGCACTCGCGAGGCCAGCAACAACCGCGGCTTCGAGAAATTCACCACTTGCGCGCGTATCGCGACCAACTACAGCCACCGGCCGATGCCCGGCAAATGCGCCAACAGCACCGAGCACATGGGCAGCGGCAACCGAAAGATCCAGGGCGATTTCGGCGGTGAGATCTCGATTCGCCAGGCCCCGAACACCATCGGTACCGAAGAGCCGGCCCAATGGGTTAGCGCTTGCTGTACTGGGGAGCCTTACGGGCCTTCTTCAGGCCGTACTTCTTGCGCTCCTTGATACGTGGGTCGCGGGTCAAGAAGCCGGCTTTCTTCAGGCTCGCACGGTTGCCTTCGGTATCGATGCCGTTGAGGGCGCGCGCTACGCCTAGGCGCAGTGCACCTGCCTGACCGGACACCCCGCCACCATTGATCCGGGCGATGACATCGAACTTACCTTCGGCACCGAGTGTCACGAACGGGTCATTGACGAGTTGTTGGTGCACCTTGTTCGGGAAGTACTCATCAAGGGCTCGGCCATTGATGGTCCACTTGCCGGTACCGGGGACCATGCGTACGCGGGCAATCGCTTCCTTGCGTCGACCAATAGCAGCACCGGGTGCAACTACGATTTCGCGGGTGGAGACAACGCGATTAACCGGGGTTTCGGAGGTGTACTCCGATGGTGCGTCTACGTCTAAATCAACGTCAACATCTAGATCTTCAATCATGGCCTCGGACACTGCCGCGGATCCTTTCGTGTTAGCTCGGCCGGAAATTACTGAGCGACCTGGGAAATCGTGAACGGCAGCGGTTGCTGGGCCGTGTGTGGGTGCTCAGACCCGGAGTACACCTTCAGCTTCTTGATCTGCTGACGGCCGAGCTTGTTGTGCGGGAGCATCCCTTTGACGGCCTTTTCGAGCACGCGGCGCGGATTGGTCTCCAAAAGTTCGGCGTAGTTGGTTGCGCGCAGGCCGCCCGGGAAACCCGAGTGGCGGTAGTCCATCTTCTGCTGCTTCTTTGAACCGGTCAGCGCAACTTTCTCAGCGTTGATGATGATGACGAAATCACCGGTATCAACATGTGGCGCGAAGGTGGTCTTGTGCTTGCCTCTTAGCAATGTCGCAGCTTGTGAGGCGAGGCGGCCGAGCACGATGTCGGTTGCGTCTATAACGTGCCAGGTGCGGTTGATCTCACCAGACTTGGGGCTGTACGTGCGCACGGGACGCCACCTTTACATTTGCTCGTTGGGACTACAGTTTTTTGTGCATTTTCAGTGCAGTTTTGGCCGGCCGAAGCCGGACCCCGGGACCGAGCCCCGGAACCGAACTCGAAGTGCGACCCCCAAGGGTACCCACGTAAGCAGGCGCCCACCAAATCGGGTGTACCTACCCGGCGAATCCCCGGTAATCTTCACCAGCCGGACCAAACTGGTTCATCGGACACCCCCACCGAGCCGCCCCTGCCAAAGATCAAGAATCTATCGAAATTGCGGGCAAACCAGCGGTCGTGGGTCACGGCCACCACACTGCCGTCAAAGGCATTTAGGCCGATCTCTAGGGCCTCGGCGCTGGCTAGGTCCAAGTTGTCCGTGGGCTCATCAAGTAGCAGCATTGTTGCCCCAGAGAGCTCTAGGAGCAGGATCTGGAAGCGCGCCTGCTGACCCCCGGACAAAGTATCGAAAACTTGCTCCCCGGCCCCGGCCAACTCATAGCGGTCCAAGGCCCGAGCCGCCAATTCCCGGGGCAGCCCTACCCGCCGCCCATCCCCGCGATGAAGAACCTCAAGCAGGGTTCGCCCCGCTAGATCAGGTCGGACATGGGTCTGGGCAAACCACCCCGGCAGCACCCGCGAACCTAAACGCACCGAGCCACTATGCGCGACTTCGGGTATCGCCACCTCACCCACCGGTTGATGTTCGATGTCGGGGTCTGACCCGCCGCGGGCAAGGAGCCGAAGTAGATGGGACTTACCGGAGCCGTTAGCGCCAAGAACCGCTAATCGCTCACCGAACCAAATCTCCAAATCAAATGCTTCGGTGAGCCCGGTTAGTTCAAGGCGCTGGGCGACGACCGCGCGTTTTGCCGTGCGACCACCGTGTAGACGCATGTTTACGTTCTGCTCACGTGGCACCTCAAGTGGTGGCCCAGCCTCCTCGAACTTTTTCAGCCGAGTGACCGCGGCTTGATACCGCGAGGCGAGGCCATCGTTGAACTTCGCTTTTTCACGCAGAGTCAAAACCAAGGCACGTAGTTTTATAAGTTCTTCGTCCCACCTGCGTCGCAGCTCTTCCAAGCGCGAGAAGCGCTCACGACGCGCCTCATGGAATGAATCGAAATTGCCCCCGTGCACCCAGACGCTATTGCCGGCGGCACCCAACTCGACACTGACAACGTGGGTTGCTGCTTGATTTAGTAATTCACGATCATGTGAAATTAGGAGCACTGTCTTCGCCGTCGTTTTGAGTTGGTACTCAAGCCAGATTTTACCCGGAACATCTAGGTAATTGTCTGGCTCATCAAGTAACAGGACTTCCTCGACTCCGCGAAATAAGTACTCGAGCACTATCCGCTTTTGCTCACCACCCGAAAGGGTGCTCACGGGGCGATTACGAACAGTTTCGAAAGTCTCCCCCATCGCGGCCATCGACACCACATCCCAAGTCACTTCGGCTTCATAGCCACCTGCATCGCCAAAATCTGCAATGGCCCCCGCATAAGACATTTGGGAAGGTTCATCATCTGTTTCCATCATGCGCAGTTCAGCGGCGTCAAGATCGGCCGCCGCATTGCGAAGCAGTGGCGGACTCACCGCCAGCAATAAATCGCGCACCGTGCCTTCGTGCATCTGCCCGATGAATTGCCTCATCACCGCGAGCCGGCCGCTGTGCACAATCGCGCCGGAGTCCGGAGCGATGTCTGCGGCAATCATACGAAGTAGGGTGGTCTTGCCGGCTCCGTTTGGGCCAACTAATGCAGCTACCGCACCGTCAGGGATGCGAAATGTGATGTCGTCTAGAAGTACCCGACCATCGGGGAGGCTGTAACTTACGTGCTGAACATCAATGTGACTCAAGCCTCTGGCTCACTTAATGTTCGGCGTTGCTTAGTTTGTAATTGCCGATCCAGTAGTTGACCATCAGGCGGATAACCGACTTCCTCGAGTACTAACGGGAATGGCGGCATCACGGTGGCCCCCCGAATACCTGAAGTGAGCATTTCAAAAGGCCAAGTGACCGGCTTACGTCCATCACCCACCGGCAGTAGTGCACCGATCAGACTACGCACCATCGAGTGACAAAAGGCATCCGCGGTGACTGTGATCACAATGTCGCTACCAACTCTTTGAGAATGCAGATCAAGCAACTCCCGAACCGCCGATGCTCCTTCACGCATCTTGCAATAGGCGGTGAAGTCGTGCTCTCCGAGTAGGGGCCTAGATGCTGAATTCATTTGTTCAAGGTCGAGCGCCTTACCCCATTGCAGCACCTGTCCGCGGTCAAGTGGGTCGGGCCCGATCGGGCTATCCGAAACTCGATAGGTGTACCTGCGCCAAAGGGCCGAGAACCTGGCGTCAAACTCATTCGGGACGGAGCATATGGCTAGTACTCTGATGTCTTCGGGTAATGCCCGATTGAGCCGCCAGGTGTCTAAGTCGGTTGGCCAATTGCTCACATCAACGTGGGCCACCTGGCCGCGAGCGTGCACACCCGCGTCGGTGCGCCCCGCGCACGTGATTTCAACCTCAGCGCCAACTAAGTTCGCGATCATCTGCTCAAGAACACCTTGCACCGTGCGCAGTTCGCGCTGCCGCGCCCAGCCGGCAAAATCCCGACCGTCGTAGGCGATGTCAAGCCGGATCCGGATCATCGGGTCAAGATGAAACAGCCCGCTACCGGATGATCCGGCGGCGGGCTGCTGCAAAGCATGATGTTCGGTCAGGACTTTTCCGAGGCCGCTTCGGCGGCATCAATATCCTCGGCAACCGGGGTCACCTCATCATCAGCAACTTCAACAGGAGCAGCTGTCTCAACAGGTACAACCGGCTCAACAGAAACAGCCGGGGTCGCCGTCTTTGCGGCGCGCTTGGTCGCAGCTGTTGCCTCGGCAATCACCTGCTCGGTCAGCGGCTCAACCAATTCGATAACGGCCATGGGTGCGTTATCGCCCTTGCGGGGCCCGATCTTGGTGATTCGGGTGTAGCCACCCGTACGAGTTGCGAAACTCGGCCCAATTTCGGTGAAAAGGGTATGCACGACTGACTTATCGCGGACCACCGTCAGCACCCGGCGCCGAGCATGAAGATCTCCACGCTTGGCGAAAGTGATTAAGCGCTCGGCGAGGGGGCGCAGGCGCTTGGCCTTGGCTTCCGTCGTCGTGATCTTGCCGTGCTCAAACAACGCGGTTGCCAAGTTGGCCAGCATTAACCGCTGGTGGGCCGGGCTCCCGCCCAGACGAGGACCCTTAGTTGGCGTAGGCATTGTGCTTCTCCTGTCGAAATTCGTTCAGTGGTTACAGCTGGATTAAAGTCGCTCATCCTCGGCAAATGCCGAGTCGTCCTCGACGATTTCTTCAACAACCAAAGCTGGCTGAGCAAATTCAGCTACCGCTTCTGGTTCGAAATCCTCATCGTCGTAATCATCATCTTCGTAGTAGACGGCGGCACCTGGATCAAATCCGGGCGGGCTGTCCTTGAGCCCTAGGCCTAGGCTGATGAGCTTGACCTTGACTTCGTCAATTGACTTGGTGCCGAAGTTGCGAATGTCAAGTAGATCGGCCTCACTACGGGTGATTAGTTCACCAACCGTGTGAATGCCCTCACGCTTTAGGCAGTTGTATGAACGAACCGTCATATCAAGTTGCTCGATCGGCGTAGACAACTGCTCAGCCACGAACGAGTCGGTCGGCGACGGGCCGATGTCGATACCTTCAGCCTCGAGGTTGAGCTCGCGCGCCAAACCGAACAGCTCGACCAGAGTCTTACCCGCCGATGCAATCGCATCGTGTGGGCGCATGGACTGCTTTGTCTCGACGTCAATGACCAACTTGTCGAAGTCGGTGCGCTGCTCAACGCGGGTGGCCTCAATCTTGTACGTGACCTTGAGCACCGGTGAGTAGATCGAGTCAACCGGTATCCGGCCGATCTCCTGACCGGCCTGCTTGTTCAAAGTTGCCGAGACATAGCCGCGGCCGCGCTCGACCACGAGCTCGATCTCGAGCTTGCCCTTGCCATTTAAAGTCGCAATATGCAGGTTGGGGTTATGTACTTCAACGCCCGCGGGTGGCTGAATATCAGCGGCTGTTACATCACCGGGGCCCTGCTTCCGAAGGTACATAACAACTGGCTCATCATGCTCACTCGAAACCACAAGTTGTTTGATGTTGAGGATTACCTCGGTGACATCTTCCTTGACACCGGGAATCGTCGTGAACTCATGAAGGACACCATCGATTCGCAGACTCGTCACGGCGGCACCCGGTATCGAAGACAACAGCGTGCGGCGAAGTGAGTTACCCAGGGTATAGCCGAATCCTGGCTCCAGTGGCTCAAGTACAAAACGCGAGCGGAACTCGCTGATTGGCTCTTCGGTAAGTATTGGTCGCTGACTAATAAGCACGAGGTACTTCCTTCCCGCGACGACCGTTATATGACATCGCGATGTTGCCGTGTGAGATCGAGCCGGGTGGCTCGAACTCGAATTACTTGGAGTAGAGCTCGACGATCAGTTGTTCGTTTACCTGGGTGTCGATAACTGCGCGCGCCGGCAGCGAGTGCACCAAGATGCGCATCTGTGACGGAATCACTTCGAGCCATGCCGGCACCGGGCGATCGCCAATTTCGGCGTGAGCGATGACAAATGGGGTCATCTCGCGTGAACCAACGCGCACCTCAACGATGTCGTTCGGCGAAACGCGGTACGAAGGGATATTGACCTTGTGACCATTGACCAACATGTGGCCGTGAGTAACCAACTGGCGGGCCATGTCGCGTGACTTAGCAAACCCAGCCCGGAATACGACGTTGTCAAGGCGCGACTCCAAAATGCGCAGGAGATTCTCACCGGTCTTGCCCGATTGGCGCTGGGCCTCCAGGTAGTAATTAGAGAACTGCTTCTCGAGCACGCCATACATACGGGTGGCCTTTTGCTTCTCCCGAAGCTGCAGCAGGTACTCGCTGTCCTTTGAACGGCCGCGACCGTGCTGGCCGGGAGGGTAAGGGCGCTTCTCAAATGGGCACTTTGGTGACTCGCACTTAGAGCCCTTGAGGAAGAGCTTCATCTTTTCGCGGCGGCAGCGCTTGCAATCCGCATCGGTGTATCGCGCCATGGGTAATTGTTCTCCTAGCTCTCAGTATTTCTCTGCGCGATCAGACGCGTCGACGTTTGGATGGGCGGCAACCGTTGTGGGGTACCGGACTGACATCGGAAATCGAGCCAACTTCAAGGCCCGTTGCCTGTAATGACCGAATGGCCGTTTCGCGACCCGAGCCTGGACCTTTGACGAAGACATCAACCTTGCGCATCCCGTGCTCCATCGCCCGGCGCGCTGCGGCCTCAGCTGCGAGCTGCGCGGCGAATGGGGTGGACTTACGGCTGCCCTTAAAGCCAACCTGACCGGCGCTCGCCCATGCGATGACCGCACCCGTGGGATCAGTGATCGACACGATGGTGTTGTTGAAGGTGCTCTTGATATGAGCATGGCCGTGTGCCACGTTCTTCTTTTCTTTGCGCCGCACCTTTTTGGCTGGCGCCTTGCTGCCTGACTTCGGGGCCATTGATCGCTCTCCTGGGATTCTCGTCTGGGGTTTTTGGGGTGAAAGTACGGCTTACTTGCCGACCTTCTTCTTTCCGGCGACGGTCTTGCGCGGACCCTTTCGGGTACGAGCATTGGTGTGGGTTCGTTGACCACGAACCGGCATGCCGCGACGGTGACGGATTCCCTGGTAGCAACCAATCTCGACCTTGCGGCGGATATCAGCAGCAACCTCGCGGCGGAGATCGCCTTCAACTTTGAGGTTGACATCAATCCAGTCACGAAGGGCAACGAGTTGCTCATCGTTTAGCTCCGAGGACCTAAGTTCCGGGCTCACTCCGGTCGCTTCGAGTGCTTTCGCTGCTTGCGAGCGGCCAATGCCATAGATGTACGTGAGTGCAACCGCCATACGCTTATCGCGCGGCAGGTCGACACCAACAAGTCTTGCCATAGGGGCGTTCTCTCTTCTGCTAATGCACGGGGTATGGGTGCAGAACCAGTCCTGCCCGCCAAGGCAGGTCTTCGGCCTCGTGTCCGAAGGTGTCGTCCTTGCTTTCGCAAAGGGTCGGGTTCTGCATATTTGTCAGGTGTTCGGGTTGTCTCCCCGAAAGCCCGCCTTACGACGTCAGGGCATTTAGCCTTGGCGCTGCTTGTGTCGAACGTTCTCGCAGATCACCATGACACGACCGTGGCGACGAATGACTTTGCACTTGTCGCAGATCTTCTTCACGCTCGGCTTGACCTTCATGGCTTCTTCCTTGAGTTCGAACGGTCAGTTTGGGTAACACCTAGTGCTGGGCCTTACTTGTAGCGGTAGACGATCCGGCCGCGCGTTAGGTCATAGGGCGAAAGCTCTACGACCACACGATCGTCCGGAAGGATCCGGATGTAGTGCATCCGCATCTTGCCGCTGATGTGCGCGAGCACTTTGTGCCCGTTGTCTAACTCCACCCGGAACATTGCATTGGGCAATGACTCGGTGATCGTGCCCTCGAGCTCGATCGCGCCGTCTTTCTTGCCCATAACCTCCGCTTTCACCAGGTGTGCTGACTACCACTTGCGAGGTGCGCGGTGCCCCCACGAATCGCGCCTAAACACCCGGAAAACCGAGAATTTGCCGGCGGACGAACGGGGAAGCCCCACATCAGCCTGCTGAGTCTATGGGCAAGCCTAGAATCCTCATAATCGGGCCCCCAAATTTGACCGGGAGGCCCGATCATGAGTTCGAATCTATCCCAGCAATTACCTAGTTCATGACCGTTATAGACAGCTTCTTGGTGGTTGATGAACCCCCACCGGGTGCGGTGGCGATCAAGCTCAGGACCGCCTGGCCCGGGGCCAGCGCCTTGATGTACCAGGTGGTGGTGCCTGCTACCCCTACCATGCCGGTACTCGCGGGGGCCTCGTACTGGCCCGCGTATACCTTTACGGCCGACTTGTCGCCGGTGACTTTGATCGTCCAGGAGTAACCGGTGGTCTTATTAGTCTCCTGCGATAGCACGATGGCCTCGCCGTCGGTGATCCAGACCTGGGTTGGTACCCGAAGTACCACCAAGGTGGGGTCTGGGTTCTTGGTCAAAGTCGCGGCCCCGCTGGTTGCGGTGAAACCTAGGGTGAGTGCCGCGGCTGCGGCGGCAATTACGGTGGCTCTCATGAGTTTGCGCATGACCGCATGATACCTCACCGGGTAAATTAAAGGTGGATTTCATCCAAAGCGGTTAAGACCCAAGGGC
>JBAXHK010000037.1:0-8912 GCA_037138935.1 Actinomycetes bacterium | reverse complement strand
AACTTCAGGCGTACCTGGGAAAAGACTCTTTGATACCCGGCGTTCGCGCTATCCCAGGTCAGGGCACCAACGTGCCCCTCTACATTCTCGGGTCCTCGTTGTTCGGAGCTCAACTTGCAGCAATGCTCGGACTCCCCTACGCCTTCGCATCACATTTTGCGCCAGCTGAACTTCAGAGCGCCGTGCGCATCTACCGCGAGCGCTTCGAACCGTCCGACCAACTGCAGCGTCCTCATGTAATTGCCGGGGTTAATGTCATTGCCGCAGACTCAGACGAGGAAGCGCGCGCGAGTTTTGAAGCACGTCGACGCAGCCTCATTGGAGCTTTGTTCGGTAATCCTGAAAATCCCCTGGACGATCTTCAGATCGATGCCCTACTTGAAGGGCCGCAGGGCCAGCAAGTCGATCACCTGCTCACCTACACGGCTCAAGGCCGCCCCGAGGCCGTCCGGGATTATTTGCGCGATTTTCAACAGCACGCTGACGCTGACGAACTTATGGTCGCCCATCAATCGGCCTCGATTGCAGGCCGGCTCCGATCCATTCAACTTCTCGGCAAGGCCTTGGGGTAGCATTCCGGCATGGCCCTATACACCTGCCCAAAGTGCAATATGTCCGTCAACACCACCTGTGGTGCATGCAGCGCTGACTTAGTCGATGCGACGCTCACCAAGGATGACGGCTCAAAAGTAGCGATTTCAGAGTGCCCAAATGGGCACGGGAAAATCAAGTCTCCCCTGTGCTGCGGCGCTGATATGAGTTGCGCGGTTTAGCTTTCCGCCGGCCCGACGCACCACTCCAGGTGCTGCACCCAACACCAATTACTCGGTGCAATTGCGTAAAGTCATGCCCCTGCGTGGCCAATCTGTAGTACATATAGGGATCGTGCCGCTGAAAAGGAGTAGGCCATCTCCATCCTGCAGGAAGTAGCTGTCGGGGAGCCCGACCCGATACGCGGGCAGCGGGTTTACGGGTCCTTGCTTCGGACGGTCGGCGGTAAGGCGCTGCGCGCCGTATTCACTTTGGCCTTCGTCATTATTTTCAATTTCTTTCTCTTTCGCATGCTGCCCGGCGACCCCATCGGCCTCTACGCGCGCGGGCGCAATCAGGATCCGGAGCAATTAGTCGAACTGCGACGTGCTCTAAATAAACCCCTGTTAGAACAGTTTCTCACCTACCTGCGCAACCCATTCGATTCGACGATCGACTCGACCCGGTTCTCACGTCCAGTCTGGGAGATGATCGGTGAAAGGCTGTGGCCAACACTCCTGCTGCTTGGCACCGCGATACTGCTGGCATCAATCATCGGGATCTGGATAGGCATCCGCGCCGGCTGGAAGCCCGGTGGTCGATTCGATCGCTTGTCGACCGGCACCACACTGATCCTCTACTCCATGCCTGAATTTTGGTTAGGCATGATGCTGCTTATCGTCTTCGCCGCCGGGGCTTTCGGCATACCTGGAATGTTCCCCGTAGGTGGGATCTCGACACCAGGAGTGGACACCTCTAGCCCGATGGGCTGGCTGAATGTGTTGTGGCACCTGGTACTTCCCTGCACCACTCTCGTACTTATTTATCTCGCCGACTATGCACTGGTGATGCGCTCGTCTCTCATCGATGAGCGAAAGCAGGAGTACCTCACCCTTGCTCGGGCCAAAGGCCTGCGCGATGCCATGGTCCGCAAACGCCACGCGGTACCAAATGCTTTACTGCCCACGGTCACCTTGATCTTCTTATCACTTGGGTTTGTCGTGACAGGTGCCATCACCGTCGAAACGGTTTTCTCTTGGCCCGGGCTCGGCCTCCTTACCTACGAGGCATTGCGCGGCCCAGACATCCCACTCCTACAGGCAATCTTTCTAATGTTCTCGATCGCCGTCATCGTCGCCAACCTAATCGCCGAGTTACTTTATGTTGTCTTTGACCCAAGGGTTCGCTCATGAGCATTGCCGCGCAGCGCCGGCGCACGGGCCTTACCCAATTTGCGAATTCATTCCGCCGAGATCGAACGGGCATGACCGGGCTGGTGATTCTTGCGATCTTTATCGCGACGGCGATTCTCGCACCGATCCTCATCCCGGACTCAGCGCTTGACGTCACTAAGGCTGATGGAGGCAGATTCGAATCGCCATCATTTAGTTATCCATTAGGGACGGATGAAGTCGGACGCTCGATTTTGCTGATGCTGGCCTGGGGCACCCGCATCTCACTGACCGTAGGCCTAGCCGCCACCTTGATCTCCATGGTGATTGGTACCTCATTCGGCATCATGGCCGGGCACTTCCGCGGAGTTGGAAGTCAAGCACTTGTCGGAGTCACCGACTGGTTCTTAGTCATTCCATTCCTACCGCTAGCAATTGTCCTGGCGACGGTACTGGGGCCGAGCACCTTAAATCTCATCATCGTGATCGGCATCACCTCATGGGCCGGCACCGCGCGACTCATCCGCGCCCAAACCCTCTCAATCGAGGGCCGGCCCTACCTTGAGCGGTCCAAGGCACTTGGCGCCGGTAACTGGTACCAGATGTCGCGTCACGTTTTACCAAATGTCTTTCCATTGGTACTCGCCAACACCACACTTACCGTTGCCATCGTAATTCTTTCAGAGACCACGCTGTCATTTCTTGGACTCGGCGATCCTCAGGCACCATCTTGGGGTGCTCTACTTGACCGGGCTTTCTCCTCCGGGGCGGTCAGCCGAGGTGCCTGGTGGTACGTGCTGCCACCTGGTATCTGCGTGGTGTTGGTTGTGCTGGCGTTCACCCTCGTCGGTAGAGCGATGGAGCGCATCGTGGACCCCAGGCGGGCATCATGACATTGCTGCAGTTCCGCGATGTCAGTGTCGACTACGCCTCAAGTGAAGGCCTTGTGCCCGCTGTTCGCGGGGTGACACTTGACATTGAGGCAGGCGAAACCCTTGGCATCGCCGGTGAGTCCGGCTGCGGAAAGACCACCTTGGCTTCGACGGTTTTGCGGCTGCTACCAGAAACTGCGCAGGTGCGCGGTGAAATCCGCCTTGATGGTGTCGACCTGTTGCGAATGAAGTGGGGTACGTTGCGCGCCGTGCGCTGGTCGCAGGCGGCAATCGTCTTTCAAGGCGCCCTGCATGCACTAAATCCGGTTCAACGCATTGGTGATCAGATCGCCGAGCCCATTCGACTGCATCAGTCCGTGCCTGCCAAGCAGATAAATTTGCGCGTGGATGAACTACTAACACAAGTTGGCTTGCCCACCTCGCGCGCCAAGTCTTATCCACACCAACTCTCTGGCGGACAGCGTCAACGCGTCATGATTGCGATGGCTTTGGCATGTAAGCCAGCTCTGATTATCGCTGACGAACCAACTACCGCGCTCGACGTAATGGTGCAGGCGCAGGTACTTGATTTACTGACCGGGCTCGTACGCAATGCAAGTGCAGGTCCAGATGGTGGCATGGGAATGATTCTTATCAGCCATGATCTCGGGGTGCTCGGCACCACCTGCGATCGCATCGCGGTTATGTACGCCGGACAAATTATTGAGTCTGGCCCAGCACTAG
Source organism: Actinomycetes bacterium (assembly GCA_037138935.1). Taxonomy (GTDB): domain Bacteria; phylum Actinomycetota; class Actinomycetes; order S36-B12; family S36-B12. The sequence goes on along the minus strand of JBAXHK010000037.1, from coordinate 5,374 downwards.
AGATCTTCGATAATCCAAAACATCCCTACACCCGGGCCCTTGCCGCTGCATTCCCGCGGATCGGAGACCCCGCAGCTCGCTACTCACCGACCGGGCTACCGGGTGACCCGCCATACCCCGGTGACCTACCCACCGGGTGCTCATTTCACCCGCGCTGCCCGATCGCCGTGGACACCTGCCGCGATAGTGCGCCCGCGTTGATGCAAGTAGCACCGCATCGCACGGCTGCGTGTTTCAAGGTCGACTCATGATCATCTCCGCGCAGGATTTATCAGTTTGCTTCGGTGGCCGAGTGCGTGCGGTTGATGGCGTTGATCTTGAGATCCCCACGGGCGAAATCCTCGCACTAGTAGGTGAATCCGGATGCGGCAAGACAACCCTCGCACGCACCTTGCTCGGCTTGGAGAAACCAACATCGGGAACGGTGTCTTTCGAAGGGCAGCCACTTTCGTATTCAACAAAGGCGCTGAAGAAGTACCGGTCACAGGTGCAGTTAATCCTGCAAGATCCCTTAGGCGCGCTGAACCCGAGGCACACCGTCTACGACGCCGTCGCCGAAGGCCTACGGGTGCAGAAAATACCTGGCGACGAAACTGCTCTAGTCGCCGACGCACTCTCGCGTGCCGGCCTTCGGCCCCCGGAGCGCTTCTTTATGCGCTTTCCGCATGAACTATCCGGTGGCCAGCGCCAGCGCGTGGTAATTGCCGGTGCCCTGGTGCTCAATCCGCGCGTGCTGATCGCCGATGAGCCGGTCTCCAGTCTTGATGCGTCAGTGAGAGGGGAAATCCTAAATCTTTTACTCTCACTTCGTGAAGATCTAGGCCTAACCGTGCTCGTGGTAACCCATGATCTCGGCCTAGCCTGGAATATCGCCGACCGAGTCGCGGTGATGTATCTAGGACGCATAGTTGAAAGTGGACCGACGGCCGAAGTACTTACTAATCCGCAGCACCCCTACACGCAGGCGCTGCTATCGGTAGTACCCGATATCTCACGAACCGCACCCATCGTGCTTACCGGTGAGGCTCCTGACCCATCTCGCATTCCCACCGGTTGCCGTTTCCATCCGCGTTGCCCAGTGGCGATGGAGCAGTGCAGCAAAACCACTATTCCTATCCTCACCCCATCGAGGGGCCACGCCGCAGTCTGTCTGCGTATTCCCGTTAGTGACTGATAGCGTCCCACCTCGTAACATGCGCTATAAATCCGAACCCCGAGAGGAATCCCGTGCAATCATTTCGCGTCGTAGTCATCGGCGGGGGAATTACTGGTACGAGTGTGCTCTACCACTTGGCACTAAAGGGTTGGACGGATATCGCACTCATTGAACGTACCGAGCTCACCGCGGGCTCCAGTTGGCACGCTGCCGGTGGGTTCCATGCAATCAACAACGACACGGTCATGGCCGCGCTGCAAAGTTACACAATCTCAATGTATCCAAAAGTGGCCGAGGAAAGCGGCGTCGACATCGGCCTAAAGTTATCCGGAGGCATTGAGCTAGCAAGTACGCCTGAGCGCTTGCGGTGGCTCAAAGCGGAGGTCGCCTGGCACGAAATGATGGGCCACGAAGGTGCTCGCCTAATGGACGTCGATGAAATTGTTGATCTAGTGCCGATCGTCAACCCCGAGGGTTTGACCGGTGGACTATTTGATCCTGACGAAGGCAACCTCGACCCAAATGGGGCGGTGTACGCCTATGCCGGTGCAGCCCGAAAGCGCGGTGCCACGATCATCACGCATAACCGCGTGCTCGGGATGAAGCGCACCCGAGATGGGTGGGAGTTAGAAACTGAACAGGGGCCTATCTTGGCCGAGCACGTGGTAAACGCCGCCGGCATGTGGGGGCGCAAAGTTGGAAACATGGTTGGCATTAACCATCCGGTTACCCCAATCCTGCATCACTACCTGGTTACCGAAGACGTACCAGAGATCATGGCGATTGATTGGCCGATGCCAGCGGTAACCGATCTTGAAGGCTGGACCTATCTCCAGCGCGAACAAAATGGCGCAGTTCTCGGCGTCTACGAATCCAACCCCGCGCACTGGCACCCCGAAGGTGCCCCGTGGGATTTCGGCGCAAAATTGCTGCAGCCAGATATTGAACGTATTTCCGCCGAGTTGGAGATTGGTTTCGCGCGTTTCCCAGCGCTTGAAACTGCCGGCATCAAACGCTGGGTGCATGGTGCTTTCGCCATCACACCCGACGGTAACCCGCTCGTCGGCCCGGTACGCGGATTACCCGGGTATTGGGCAGCGGCAGGCGTTATGGCCGGGTACTCACAGGGCGCCGCGGTTGGCCTTGCTATCGCCAACTGGATCATCGATGGAGACCCGGGCGATGACGTCTACGCAATGGATGTCGCCAGATTTGGTGACTGGGCCGCAAACGATGACTATCTACTCGCGACCACGTACCAGTTCTATGCTCGGCGTTTCTTGACGACCTACCCGCATGAACAATTGCCCGCCGGACGACCACTTCATACAACACCGGCCTATGAAGGCCTCAAAGCTGCGGGCGCGCAATTCGGTGCAACTTGGGGCCTTGAGGTGCCACAGTTTTTCGCACCCCTCGACTTCGAACATGTGCCGTCGCTGCAACGTGATAATGCCTTTCCGCATATTGCCCGCGAGGTGGCCGCGGTGCGCACCGATGTCGGCGCCTACGAGACCGGCGTGTACTCGCGCTACCAGGTCAGTGGGCCATATGCCGCCACGTGGCTCGATAATCTGCTGGCTGGCCGCATCCCCGCTGTTGGCCGCATGGGTCTCACCCCGATGCTGCATCCGAAAGGCACCCTCATGGGCGACTTATCGGTTACCCGCCTCGCCGCGGATCGCTTTTGGGTCATCGGCTCGTACTACCTCCAAGAATGGCACCAGCGCTGGTTCAGCGAACACCTAATCGATGGGGTTTCGATAGAGAATTTCTCCGATGCTTGGCTCGGCTTCGCGGTATCTGGGCCCCGGTCACGTGAAGTTGTAGCAGATTTGACCGGCCAAGATATGTCGACCTTCCGATTCATGGATGCTCGCCTTGTTGATGACATGCTCATTGCGCGAATGTCACTTGCCGGCGAACTCGGATATGAATTGACAGTCCCTGCTGACAAGCAGGCAGACCTGTGGCGCCGCCTTGCCGCACTTGGTGTCACACCCATCGGTGACCGTGCCATCGACAGCTTGCGCATTGAAAAAGGTTTCGGGATTTGGTCGGCCGAATTCACCCAGGCCTACACCCCCGGTGAAACCGGACTTGATCGGTTCATCGACTGGGATAAGGGTGAATTCATCGGGCGCGAGGCTGCACTCGCTGAACGTGCCCGTGGCGCTGCCCGACAATTGGTGACACTGGATCTTGGGGATACCGAGTCGGATGCGGTCGGTGATGAGCCGGTCTGGCTGGGTGATCGCGTCGTCGGGTTGGTGACATCCGGCTCTTATGGCCATCACGTTGGCAGCAGCCTTGCACTCGCCCTGGTCGATTACGAAGTTGTCAAAAGTGGCGCTGCGGTTGAGGTGTCGGTGATCGGTGATCGCCAGCCAGCACGGATCCTTACTGAACCGGCTTATGACCCAACCGGCTTGCGAATGCGCGGCTAGAAATAACGCTTAACTAAATCCTTAATAAAAGGATTCATGATGTCTTGGGTGTGACCATAGATCGAACAATGGCCCATGCCTTCGAAGAGGTGAAACTTCGCTCCGGGTGCCAGAGCCGCAACTTCTTCGCCATCTTGGGGCACCGCCTGCACATCTTGATCGAAGGCGATCACATGCATCGGAACCGTGCAGGTTTTCAATTGCTCCCGCTGGTCAAAGAGCACACAGGGCTCCCACTGCGCAATTAGTGAATCCTCCGCCGTGTCGGTTTCGTAGTACTCGAGAAGCTCATCTCGCAGCTTCGGCCAAAGCACCGGATCACCGAGGACACGCGCGGGGTAATACATCGCGGCGTAGTGGATGACAGCCATCATGCCGTCTAGGCGGTTACCCGCACGACGCCATTCAATTTCAGCCATTTGGTAATCCCACGTCCAGCCCCGACTAACCGCACCAGTGCCCATGCTAATTACGCAGGCGATTAGATCGGGGCGATCGATAGCCACCTGCTGCACTATCCCGCCGCCGAAGGACAACCCAACGATCGCAACCGGTGGTGTGCACACAGCTTCGATCAAGTCGATAACGTCTTGGGAAAAATCCTCGACGGTCCACGGCAGTGGCTGGTCTGAAGTGGTCTGGCCTACGCCACGACAATCGAAGGTCGTGTTACGAAACTCGCTTTCAAAATAAGGCACTTGGTATGCGTCCCAGGAACCGATGGTTCCACCGGCTCCCGAGACCCACACAATGTCAGGCCCATCACCGACCTGCTTGTAATGAATGCGGGCAGCGCGGCCCTGAGCGAACTTGGCCATCGACTATTCGCGGTCTTCATTAGTCACAGTTCGCCGCATGCGCAGCAAGACCACTATGAGTACGACGATCACGAGGACTGCTACCAGTAATCCAATGATCAGCCCTGCGCTAATTCCACCGGATGAGGCCGCTGGCTGTACCTGCGCAGTCGTATCACCGGCGGCGGCGCTAGGAGCAGCGCTGACGCCCTGTGTGGGGCTTGCCGACTCGGCAGCAGTTGCGGCAGTAACAGGTTCCACGTCAAGGTACGACCACGTACCCCACTGGAATATCAAGGTGCCGGTGTCTTTTGGCTGCTTAACCCACCCGGTGAAACGATCATTGCGGTAAGCCTCTAGCCCATTTGCGTAGTACGTGATGATGTAGGGCGCGTCACCATAAAGCATTTGCTGCATGAACTGAACGGTTGCCTGCCGCGCGGCGAAATCGGTCTCTGCCGCTTGCTGCTCAAATAGCTTGTCGTACTCCGGGTTGCAGTAGAAGGAGTCCGACAAGTTCGCATATATCGATCCACCATCTTCATAAGATCTGTTTGCACAGGTAAAAGTGGAAAGCATGTAATTAGGGTCTGGCTCGACTCCCCAGCTCCACTCGAACATGTCGAAATTGCCCTGGCCAACGATTTCGTATAAGGAATCCTCGGTTACCCCCTTGAGCGTTACTTCAACGCCAATATCCTTGAAGTAGGCCTGCACGAACTCTGCTGACTTCTGTGAGGTGGAGTCCTCCGACTCGGTACGGTACAGCAGCCTAAAACTCAACCTGTTGCCCTGAGCATCGGCGCGCACCCCATCGTCGCCGATCGGGAAACCCGCCGCATCAAGTAACTGGCCGGCTTTCACCGGGTCGTAGCCGTATTGGCTACCCGGTTCAAGATGCCACTGCGGGTAAAGCGGAGGAATTACCGTGGTGCCCGGTAGACCTTGACCACCCAATACTTTATCGACAATGG
>JBAXHK010000036.1:0-8948 GCA_037138935.1 Actinomycetes bacterium | reverse complement strand
GCTCGCACAGGCCTTGACGCTATACCTGAGGTGACTGTGCGAGATCGTGGTTTACTCAAGAGCGGAATAGTGAGCTTCACGCATGGCCGCATTGAAGCCCAAACTTTAGTCACGCTGCTCAGAGAAGCCCAAATAAATGTAAGCCTTTCAACCCCAGATTATGCTCGAATTGACTTCGACTCCCGCGCGATTGCCGCAGTGGTGCGAGTTAGCCCGCACGCTTACAACACCACGGCTGAAATCGATCAACTACTCGCGGTGGTCTCCGGTGCTTGAGGTTCAAATACCTGCCGACAAGTCGGTACACAAGGCATCACTCGGGTCGCTAACCTCAGCGAATTAGGCGGGCATGCCAGTGCAGCAAGCTGACGTCGGTAAGACTCGCAACCTGATCGATGATTACCCGGAACCGATCTGCCTCAGTGGTTGCAGCTTCAAAGGTTGGCCGGAGCCAACTTTCAAGGGATCGGCCCTCATCCAACGTGAGAGCGTGCACGACTTCAGCGATCATTGTTCGCTGCCTCTCATACTCTGCATCGGCGCCATCACGATTCATCACAAACTTGACCGCGATGGCCTTCATTACCGCTACTTCGTCGCGAACTTCATCCGGCACAATCAAATTGGCCGCGTACCGAGTCAACGGCTCCGAACCGTATTCAATCTGAGTTGCGATTTGCGCGCTAACGCAAAACCGGCCGATCAGGTAGCTGGTAAAACGCTTTAACTCCCGCAGCGAGGCCATCGAGCCATCGAAGTGGCCGGGCCAGTATTCAAGTTGCGTCAGTCTGCGCAGCGCCTCAACAAGGGCCTGCGGGTCTCGATCTGGGCGGTAGCGATCGAGTGCTATAGCAACTAACTCTTGTTGGATCTCCGAACTGGTGAATTGCTCCAGATGGACCAACCCAGAATGGACGGCATCTTCGGCGTCGTGCACCGAATATGCGACGTCATCAGACCAGTCCATGGCTTGCTCCTCTAGGCAGGTGCGCTCCCCCGGAGCACCAGCGCGCAGCCACTCAAAAACCGGCCGATCATCTTCATAGAAGCCAAACTTCGGGGTGCCGGCGCGCCGCCCCCACGGGTATTTGCAGGCGGCATCCAAACTTGCACGGGTCAGGTTCAGGCCAACGCTTTCACCCGACGCATCTTCCATTTTTGCTTCAAGTCTCGCGAGCACCCGCAGTGTCTGGGCATTACCTTCGAACCCCCCAATTTGCGACGCTAGGCGATCGAGTTCAGTTTCACCATTGTGGCCAAAGGGCGGATGCCCAAGATCATGAGCCAGCCCAGCGACTTCAACAAGATCTGGATCGCAGCCAAGTGCATCACCAAGCTCGCGGGCAATCTGGGCGACTTCAAGGGTGTGAGTTAAACGCGAGCGCGGGAAGTCCGATACCCCCGAAACCATCACTTGCGTCTTTGCAGCTAGCCGGCGCAACCCAACCGAATGCAGCACCCGGGCCCGGTCCCGCGCAAAACCACTGCGTACCGTCTCTTTTACCGGCTCCTCCACAATGCGTGCGAGGTCGGCTTCGAGATACCCGCGGGGTTGACCCATAACTCCGAGACTAGTGGCACGACTCTTCGCTGCCTCCGCACCCCAAATCATCTGAGTGCGCACGTTTTGGTCGTGAAAAGTAGATAATCGGCCGGTTTCACGACCAAAACGTGCGCACTCACAGCAGCTACCCTTCACCGGGGTTAGGTGCGCGGGCTCGACCCTCGTGTCTCACCACGAAACCTGTGGATAACCCTTTGCGCTGGCAACCGGTTCTGCTACAAGGTTGGCGCGTGCCAGATCCGAGTCGAACCGTCAACACCGAGCAGGTGATCGCCCGCATCGGTAACTCGCGCCCAATTGATCGGGCCACCGCACTTGCTCAGGGATTGACCGCGGGCCAACTTCGCTCTGCACTAACAGCTGGCCGCCTCGTGAGTTTGCAACCTGGAACTTTGCTACCAGCTCAAGTTTGGGAAGCAGCCGATGGGAGCCAGCGGCATCTGCTCGCCGTGACAGCTGCGCTACTTCGGCACCCACGCGCCATTGTCAGCCACGGGTCAGCCGCGGCCATCCATGATTTACCCTTTGATCGCGTTCGCCCGCAGGTGGTCCTTGATCCGGTGCTCGGCGGAGTCCCGATTGTCGAACTCACCCAGCCCGGCAAGGGCCGACATGCTCACCGGTTGCGAATTTTCCCGGGGGCGGCACCCCATGCGCACCTCGATGAACACCTCGGTTTCCCGTGTACCAACATCGCGCGCACCGTTTTGGATCTTTGTATCAACCTGCCCCCACCTGAAGCGCAGGCGCTAATCGATATGGGCCTGCGCCGCCTGATTTCGGTAAATACTCCTAACCGAAATATTCGACGGCTCGTCAGGGATCCAGTACACCGGGATTACGCAACTAAAACCATGCTCACTACCTGCGCGGGCTTGGAAGGCAGGCGTGGGCTCAAGGCTTTGGCTACGACACTTCGTGCTGGCGAACCAGCCGCTGAATCGGTCCTCGAATCCATCTCGAGATGGCAGATGCAAACACATAAATTATTGATGCCGCAGTGTGGGGTTCCAGTCCTTGGTGACGATGGCCATACCTACTGGGCTGATTTCACCTGGGATCACTTGAAGTTGATCGGCGAGGCTGACGGATTCTCCAAATATGCAAATAGATCCGATCACGTATCTGAGAAACTCCGACAAGAAGCACTTGAACGTGCGGGTTGGTCGGTAGTGCGCTGGACTTGGCACGAAGCAGTCATCACGCCAACGGTCATGATCAACCGGATCCAAAATGCCATCGCGCGCCGGCAGTTACTCGGTAAGCGCACCGCCTGATCGAGCGGGCGTAGGCGAAACTGGCTGAGTGCGCACGTTTTGGTCGTGAAAAGAGTGAATTTGGTCGATTTCACGACCAAAACGTGCGCACTCAGCGAAGTGCGGGAGATGGTGGCTAGCGGGTGGGAGTCGTGATGATCTGCGCCTGATCCCAACGGGTTAACAGGTAGAACCTAAGTAGTGCCGCCGTCTCCCGCCCGACGTACTCAGAAGTTAATGCGGTACCCGGCCCGTCCTCGGTTGGCGAAAGGTGAGCATCAATGCCGAAACCGGCGGCGGTTGCTTGCGCCCGCGCCGCATGCGGTGGGTCGGTGACAAGAGTTGCTGACTCCCAATTTAAATCTCGCATAATGGTTGCCACCACCTGCAAAGCGCCAACGGTGTCTGCCCCGGTCGTGAAGGCGACCACATCCGCCGAGGGCACGCCGCCGGCAATGAGTTGCTCGCGAGCAAATTTTGCTGAGCGCGCCGGGCCGGTGACCACGATGAGCGGTGCGGTGCCCGCCGCGTACAACTGGGCGGCATGCGCCAGGCGAGCATTCATTACCGGCACGGGATCACCCCAATAGCGAGCCGGATCAAGGACGACGATGGCCTGGGTCGGGCTGCGGTCATCAAGTTGGCTGGTCAAAACAATTTGGCAAACCGCACCGATTGGAAGTAGCAGGGCCAAGAAAACAAGTACCGTGCTGGCCGCGACCAAGAGCCCGCGCGGGGTCCGTGGGACCGAAGTGACGATTGAAAGTGCTGCCGCTCCCGGGCGCGCTGGAACCGTAGGAGCACTCACGCCCCAATATTCACACGGGTATCACAGGTTACCCAGCCGCCACACCGGGTGTGACCACTTCGTCACCCGCCGCTAACGCTCAGTTCAGCCTCGAGCAGGTTTTGGGCAGCTACCTCGTCAATAAATGGTGAATCCAACCAGCCCTCGGGCAAAGATGGGCGGCGCCCGCCGGAAGTCCGCCCACGTGGGCCCGCGCCCACCACCTGATTGAACTCTTGATCCCCATTCATTTGGCCGATGAGTTCGTCCAACTCCGCGAGAGTCGACACCGTGCCAAGGCTTTGGCGGATCTGCTGCTTAACACTGAAGCCCTTCAGGTACCAAGCCATATGTTTACGCATATCGCGACACCCGCGGATTTCGCCATAATCGATACACAGTAATTGCGCGTGCCGGCGCAAGGTTCGCAGTACTTCATCAAAATGCGGATCAGCTGGGATATCCGCTCCCGTGAATGCTGCTGCTAGCTGACCAAATAACCAAGGCCGCCCAAGGCACCCGCGCCCTACAACTACACCATCTGCGCCAGTCTCACTCATCATGCGAAGCGCATCTGCAGCCGTCCAAATATCTCCGTTGCCAAGTACCGGGGTGCCATAGCCCGCAAGCTGCTCCTTGAGTCGAGCGATCGCTGACCAATCGGCGGTGTCTCCATACATCTGCGCGGCGGTACGGCCATGAAGTGCAACCCACGCAACACCTTCTTGGGCAGCAGCAGTCCCTGCATCCAGGTAGGTCAGGTGTTCGTCGTCAATCCCCTTGCGCATCTTTACCGAAACCGGCACTTTGCCGTTTGCGGCTGCAATCACGGCCCGCACAATTGAGCGAAAAAGATCCTGCTTCCACGGAAGTGCGCTACCGCCTCCCTTACGAGTTACTTTCGGGACGGGGCAGCCAAAGTTCAGGTCAATATGGTCGGCGCGATCCTCGTCCACAATGATCCGCACCGCCTGCGCCATAACCTGCGGGTCGACCCCGTACAACTGCACCGAGCGCGGATTCTCGTCGGCCGCGAAAGTCACCATGTCGAGGGTCTCATCATTTCGCTCAATCAGGGCCCTGGAAGTGACCATCTCCGATACGTAGAGCCCGGCGCCAGCCTCCCGGCACAGCCGGCGAAAGGCCCTATTGGTGATGCCCGCCATGGGGGCAAGGACGACCGGCGGGTCAATATTTAGCCCCCCAGCGCTCAATCCTTTGGCGAAGGTCGTCGTGGTCACGCCTTGATTCTTCCATTAACCGCTAGCATCGGCACGGCCGCATTCGGGCACCGCATCGACATGGTTGCCCTGGCCTCCATGACGTCGACCTGGTCGACAGGTGGGCCACCGAGACACGATAGGGAGACCATGAGCGCCCCAGCACTTTCGGAGCAAAAGGTTCTCACCGGCAAGAGGCGCTGGATCGCCCTAGCCTTCTTGTCCCTGGGCGTGGCCATGATCATTCTCGACGCCACCGTCGTGAACGTCGCGATCCCGTCGATGATCAAAGACTTAAACCTCACCACCAATGATGCCGAGTGGATTAACGCGGCCTACTCACTAACTTTCGCTTCCTTGCTGATTCTTGCTGGCCGCATGGCCGACCGCTTCGGCCGCAAACTCCTCTTCATAATCGGCATCATCGTTTTTGTCGGTGCCAGCGTTCTGGTTGCAATTTCTGACTCATCAATCCACCTCATAGCCGCGCGGGCATTACAAGGCGTTGGCGCCGCGATGATCTTGCCGGCCTCGCTGTCCGTCATAAATGCGGTCTTTGTCGGCAAATCCCGCGCGATTGCTTTCGCGGTTTGGGGAGCGACCATCGGCGGCATGGCTGCCCTTGGCCCGCTGGTCGGTGGCTGGTTAACAACCTACGCATCTTGGCACTGGGCCTTCTTGATCAACCTGCCGATCGGCATCATCGTGCTAATCGGCGTCTTGCTGGTAGTGCCAGAGACTCGGGATCTACTCGGGCGCAAGGGCGTTGACCTACCAGGAACATTACTTTCAACATTCGGGTTACTCGGAGTTGTCTTCGCGATGATTGAAGGCCAGCGCTATGGCTGGTTAATTTCAACCGCGCCCTTCAAGGCGGGTCCGTTAACTTGGGACACCGGCCGGCTATCGCTCGTATTCATCGCGGGGGTACTAGGAGTTATCGCTCTGGCGGCGCTAATCCTCGTCGAAACCCGGCGAGCCGCGGCCGGCAAGATCGTCATCCTTGACCTGCGGCTATTTCGCATTCGATCCTTCGCAGCCGGTAACGGGGTCGCTGTTGTCGTCAGCCTCGGCGAGTTCGGTTTGCTTTTCACCCTCCCCCTCTTCTTGCAGGCGGTCCGCGGCTACAACGCGCTCGAAACCGGCGTCATCTTGCTAGCACTTGCCATTGGCTCATTTTTCGCATCCGGCGCTGGTGCCCCAATTTCCCAGCGGGTGGGCCCGGTTCGAGTCCTGCAACTTGGCATGCTGCTCGAAGTCATCGGGATCCTCGGCCTGGGTTTTGTGATCTCCCCCGAAATCACCGGCTGGGGCCTGGCCCCATGGCTGTTCCTCTACGGGATGGGCGTGGGCTTTGCCACCGCGCAGTTGACCGGGGTCGTGCTTTCGGAGGTGCCCGTTGCCGACTCCGGGCAAGCGAGCGCTGTGCAGTCAACCTCGCGCCAGGTTGGCGCGGCCATCGGAACTGCAATCTTGGGTACCACGTTGCTTATCGGCTTAGGCAATGCGGTTAGCAGCCAGCTCCAAGATCGCGGGATCCCAGCTGCCCAAGCCCAAGAAGTCTCCCAAGCGGTGGCCAGCTCAGCCGGGCAGGCGATCCCCGGGCTCGCCTCGGCCCCGGGGGGCGATGTCTTGGTCGAAGGGGCCTCCGCCGGCTTCGCCCAGGCCACCAAACTGGTCTCCTGGGTTGCCGGCTTCTTTGTCCTCCTGGGCCTATTAACCAGTTTTCTTCTACCCAAAAATGCCGCACGCGTACTCTCTGAGGGGTACGCACCGCCCAAGAGTTGAACCATCGGCCCAGCAACCCGCTGTGCTACCGTTGATTGACAATCATTTCCACTAGGAGGAATGCATGAATCGCACCGAACTCGTAAGTGCCATTGCCGCACAGACCGGCTCAACCGCCACCGCAGTTGACCAGATCCTCGCCGGCTTGAGTTCAGTTATCACCGAGCAGCTCGTCAAGGGCGAGAAAGTCACCATCCCCGGCTTCGTGACTTTCGAGACCGCAGATCGCGCTGCCCGCACCGGCCGCAATCCCCAGACCGGCGAAACGCTACAGATTGCCGCAAAGCGTGCCGTCAAGGTTTCCGCCGGACAGTCACTCAAGCGCGCAGTTGCAGGGAAGTAACAAAACCGTTCAGCTTTTGTCTCACCCAGTGTGACCGAGCCCGCCTCCTGGTGAGTTGTAGCAAGAAGACTTCAAGTTTTCTTGTAACAACTCACCACGGGTCGGGTGCTTTTTTTAAGCCGCCTTGCTCAGCAGGCCGGCAACCGAGCAGCCAGCCAGCCGGCCACCGCGTCTAGCCCGATGCGCTCCTGTTGCATGGTGTTGCGCTCACGAATGGTGACAGCCTGATCTTCCAAAGTATCGAAGTCGACGGTGATACAAAATGGCGTGCCAACTTCGTCTTGGCGCCGGTAGCGACGGCCGATAGCGCCGGCATCGTCAAAGTCAACGTTCCAGCGTTTGCGAAGATCCGCGGCTAGATCCTTGGCCTTGGGCGAAAGATCTGCATTACGCGACAACGGGAGAACCGCCACTTTGACCGGTGCCAGGCGGGGATCAAAACGCAGCACTGTTCTGGTATCGACTCCGCCCTTGGCGTTGGGGGCTTCATCCTCGGCGTATGCCTCCAACAAGAACGCCAATACCGCGCGCGATAGCCCAGCTGCCGGTTCAATTACGTAAGGCACCCAGCGCTCATTCTTCTCCTGATCGAAATACGACAGGTCAGTGCCCGAATGCTCACCATGGGTGGTCAGATCAAAGTCGGTGCGATTGGCAATGCCCTCAAGCTCAGCCCACTCTGAACCAGCGAACCTAAACCGGTATTCGATATCGACGGTGCGCTTTGAGTAATGGCTGAGTTTTTCTTTCGGATGCTCAAAGAACCTCATGTTCTCTGGGTCCATTCCTAGGTCGACGTACCACTGCCAGCGCTGCTCAAGCCAATAATCGTGCCACTGCTCATCGGTGCCCGGCTCGACGAAGAACTCCATCTCCATCTGCTCGAACTCGCGGGTGCGGAAAATAAAGTTACCCGGCGTGATTTCATTTCGAAAACTCTTACCTGTTTGGCCAATACCAAATGGTGGCTTTTTGCGGGCTGACGTCATGACATTTAGATAGTTAACGAAAATCCCTTGCGCAGTTTCAGGGCGCAGGTAGTGGACGGCCCCCGCATCTTCAACGACCCCGATGGTCGTGCGCAGCATGCCATTGAAATCCCGCGGCTCGGTGAAATCGCCCTTCGTGCCACAGTTGGTGCAGGTGATATCAGCCAGACCGTTGACCGGCTCCTTGCCGTGCTTGTCTTGATATGCCTCAATTAGCTGATCCGCGCGCCAACGCTTATGGCACTTCTTGCATTCGGTCAATGGGTCGACAAATGCATTTACGTGGCCCGATGCCTCCCAAACCTGTGGCGCCAAGATGATCGACGAATCAAGGCCGACCACGTCATCGCGGCCGCGCACCATGTGCTGCCACCACTGCCGGCGAATATTGTCCTTGAGCTCCACGCCATTGGGGCCGTAATCCCAGGCGGACCTAGTGCCACCGTAAATCTCGGAGGACTGGAAGATGAACCCACGCCGCTTACATAAATTGACGACGGCTTCAACACGATCGGTGGCCATTTTGCGCTCCTTCTTGAGCGCGAGGCGCGCTCCACTCCGGCTGGCTGTCGGCGGACAACCGAAGTCTAGGCAAGGGCGACAATTTCTCGACGACCGGTAGCTGTCACGTCAGGTTATTTGCCACTGCGCGTTGGCTTGGGTGGCAGGTACTCGGGCTGGCTCTTCACGGTCTTGGACTGCTCCGCGGGGAAGGTAATGTAGTTCATCCTTGGTTTACCGTTCTTCTTTGTTAGCGCAAGGTGGTGGCTGAAATCTAGGTGCGACACAGGTTCATTTTCGGGGGTTGGTCATGGCTCGGCGGCTACGTATATTGGCGGACGAGCATTGTCGTCATGTAATGGTGCCAGGCACTTTCGCTGGAGTGTTCGAGTTCACTACCGCAAACAACCGGCCCCCGACCAACAGCGGTCAGGGGCCAGTAACGGGGTTTAAACACCCCACCTAGTGGTAGGGAACGGTGCTACTCTTCACTACCCTCA
>JBAXHK010000035.1:0-9323 GCA_037138935.1 Actinomycetes bacterium | reverse complement strand
TCATTGTCAATGCGAAAGCCGGTAAGGGCGCTGGGCTGGCGGCGGCAGGCGCTGCTGCACAAGTTTTAGTAGCAGCAGGTATTGCTCCTACGATTTTGGTGCCGACCTCGTCAGCCGAGGCAGCCCTGGTTAGTCAAGAGGCAGTAGTAGCCGGGGTCGACATCGTGATTGCCTGCGGTGGCGATGGCACCGTTAACACCGTATTGCAAGCGGTTGCCCAGTCATCGATAATTTTGGGAATCATCCCTACCGGGACCGGCGACGATAATTCACGCACTCTAGGAGTGCCGCTGGGTGATCCAAGGGCTGCGGCAAGGTTGATTGTGGAACAGGCCGCCACCCCGAAAACCATTGATCTGGCACAGGTGACTTTGCTCGACGGGCAAAAGCGCTGGTACCTAGGTGTTTTGTCGACGGGATTTGATTCCTCTGTCAACGAGCGCGCCAACCAGATGCGCTGGCCGCGGGGGCAATCGCGGTATCTCCGCGGAATTTTGGGGGAGCTACGTACTTTTTCGCCGGTGCCGTACCGCGTGGTCATTGATGGCAGTACCTACGAGGACACCGCGATGTTGGTGTCGATCGGTAACGGCATCAGTTACGGCGGTGGGATGCGGGTATGCCCAAATGCGTTAATTGACGATGGCGAGCTGGACATCACCTGGCTACACGAGTTGTCCAAAGCCACTTTCTTGAGGGTTTTCCCATCCGTTTACAAGGGCACTCATGTGAATAATCCGAAGGTTGAAATGCTTCGTGGGAAATTGATAACCGTCGAAGCCACTGGGCAAATAGCCTACGCTGATGGCGAACGCCTTGGGCCTTTACCGGTAGAGGTGAAGGTTGTACCCGGGGCCCTGCGCGTCCTCGCGCGGTAAGTGCATTTACTGCGTAGCCTTGAGACATGTCCTCTCCTGCGGAGCGCTACGCCGCAGCATTGGGCAGATCGCGAGCCAGCACAAGTGCTCTAGGCCAGTTCAACAAGTTGTATGAATTCGACCTCGACACTTTTCAGGTCCAGGCCTGCGAAAGTCTCGAAGCCGGCCGCGGGGTTCTAGTTGCCGCGCCGACTGGTTCAGGTAAGACCGTTGTCGGCGAGTTCGCAATCCACTTGGCACTTGAGAGCGGCCGAAAGTGTTTCTATACGACACCAATTAAGGCCTTGTCGAATCAGAAGTACCACGATCTAGTCGAGCGGTACGGCGCCGAGCGCATTGGGTTACTCACCGGCGATAACACGATTAACGGTGAAGCGCCCATCGTCGTCATGACAACTGAAGTTCTTCGAAATATGCTCTACGCCGGCTCTTCGACTTTGACGGGCTTGGCATATGTGGTCATGGATGAAGTTCATTATCTTGCTGATCGATTCAGAGGAGCAGTCTGGGAAGAAGTCATTATCCATCTTCCCGAATCAGTGACCGTGGTGGCGCTATCGGCAACAGTGAGTAACGCAGAGGAGTTTGGGGCCTGGCTGGGGGCGGTGCGCGGTGATACCGACATCATTGTCGAAGAGCACCGTCCGGTACCCCTTTGGCAGCATGTGATGGCGGGCTCCCGTATGTATGACCTATTCGTCGATGACCAACAGTCGCTAGTGAATCCCGACCTTGAGCAGATCGCCCGTGATGAAGTTCGAAATGAGCGCGTGGGCGGTGGCCGTCAAGCTGGTGGCCGTCAACATAATAGCCGGCGCCCGCGTAGTGCGCACACGCCATGGCGTAGTGATGCCATTGACCGACTCGCGCGAGATGGCTTGCTGCCGGCGATTTACTTCCTATTCAGCCGAGCCGGTTGCGACGATGCCGTCAAGCAGTGCATGAATGCCGGACTCAAACTCACTAGCCAACCGGAGCGGGTGACAATCCGGGCCGCCGCGCTGGAAGCCACCCAGAATCTGCCGCCGGGTGATCTCGCGGCGCTGGGGTACGAGGAGTGGCTCGCCGGGCTTGAGCGCGGGATTTCAGCACACCACGCCGGGCTCCTGCCACTTTTCAAGGAGGTAGTTGAGAACCTATTTCAGCAAGGATTACTCAAAGTGGTTTTCGCCACCGAGACCCTGGCCCTTGGCATCAACATGCCGGCGAGGTCGGTGGTGCTGGAAAAACTTGTTAAATGGAATGGCGAGATGCACGTCAATTTGACCCCGGGGGAGTACACCCAATTGACCGGTCGCGCCGGGCGGCGCGGAATTGATATTGAAGGCCATGGGGTAGTGCTTTGGCACCCGGGCCTGGACCCACGAGCACTTGCTGGTTTGGCATCAACACGAACCTATCCACTCAAGTCCTCGTTCCAGCCCTCCTACAACATGGCGGTAAACCTAGTATCGAGAATCGGGCATCACGCGGCCCGTGAAATCCTGGAAACTTCTTTCGCCCAATTTCAGGCGGACCGATCAGTAGTGGGATTGGCGACATCACTGCGTAAGCATGAGGATGCATTGGATGGGTATCGCGAAGCAATGCAGTGCCACCTGGGTGATTTCGAGGAGTACGCGCAAATTCGCGAGGACGCAAATAGGCGCGAGAAGGATCTAACCCGTGACGCAGCTGGGCGCAGGCGAGATGCGGCGTTTACTTCGCTGCGCGTTCTTCGAGCTGGGGATGTATTCATCATCCCCGGTGGGCGTCGTTCCGGCCCTGTTGTCGTCCTTGACCCCGGCAGTTCCAATCCCCGGGATGAACCGCGCCCAATGGTGCTAACCGCGGATCGGCAAGTGCGCCGGATTTCAACGGTCGAGATCACCGCACCGGTTGAGGCGATCGCAAAACTTCGCATCCCAAAAGGTTTCAACGCGCGAAATGCGCAGTCTCGCCGAGATCTCGCATCGGCCCTTCGGGAATTGACCACCGACATGTCACATGAACGAACTCGAGGTAAATCAAATGGCGATGACGCCGAAGTCG
Source organism: Actinomycetes bacterium (assembly GCA_037138935.1). Lineage (GTDB taxonomy): Bacteria > Actinomycetota > Actinomycetes > S36-B12 > S36-B12. The sequence goes on along the minus strand of JBAXHK010000035.1, from coordinate 6,414 downwards.
TCGAAATGCGCGCGCGGATTAGACACCACCCGTGCCACGGATGTTCTGATCGAGAGCAGCATGCCCGCTGGGCCGAGCGGTACATGCGAGCCAAGCGCGAGATTCGCGATCTTGAGCAACGAGTTGAAGGGCGCACCAGTTCGATTGGCCGGCGGTTTGACCAGGTCTGTGAAGTTCTTACCGAATTGGGCTATCTGACCAATGCGGGTGATGCGGCGAAAATTACCCAGCCGGGCAAGATGCTGATGGGTCTGTATACCGAATCAGATTTACTCGCGGGCCAGTGCCTCCGTGAGGGTACGTGGCGTGGGTTGAGCGCACCAGAACTTGCCGGCGCGGTCTCAGCAATTGTGTACGAGTCAAGGAGATCTGAGGATGATGAATCACCAAGGCTGCCCGGTGGCGCGGTACGTGAAGCTTTGAAAGAGATGGCCGGTATCTGGGGCATGGTCCACGCCGCCGAAGCCCGACATGGTCTTAGTATCACGAGGCCACTTGATGCTGGATTTGTCTGGGCGATGCACCGATGGGCAACAGGGGCCCCCTTGCAGTCGGTTTTGGACTCCACTGATCTCACCGCGGGCGATTTTGTGCGGTGGACCCGACAGGTAATTGATGTGCTGGGCCAGGTAACCGTGGCCCTTGAATCCGATGATCCGATGCGCTCGACCGCGCATCAGGCAGTTGACGCGATTAATCGAGGAGTAATCGCCTACACCTCACAATTGGAGTGAGCCAATTCGCAGGTAGCGCTCTACGCCCCACGTACTTGCCAACTCTCTTAGTGTGGCTTCATCCTTTGGTGTACTCGGAATGTTCAAATCGCCTTCGAACTGCAGATCGCGCACCACGGTGGCGACTTTCCGAGTTGCATGAATCTGTTCAAGGTTATCGCGGATTAGCCCTGCGAATCTAGGGGTTAATGGCTTTATGATTTCATCGCGATCCACGGCGAGCAGCAATTCATCAATTGATCCGTATTTTTGGATGAGCGCCGCGGCCGTCTTTGCTCCAATTCCGGGCACACCGGGTAATCCATCGGATGGATCACCGCGCAATGTCGCGAAATCAACGTATTGCGTTGGATGCACTCCGAAACGTTCTTCGACAGCGGCCGGGGTGAGTAATGGCCACAACTCCATGCCGCCATTTACCGTCATCAAGAGGCGGACGTTCTCATCAACTAGCTGTACCAAATCACGATCGCCAGACACCACGATTACCGGTGCTGCCGTACTCGTTGCAAGTGAGGCGATGACGTCGTCGGCTTCATGATCCTTTGCCCCGGGGCGGGCGACCCCCAGGGCATCCAATAATTCAGCTATGGCCGTTATCTGTGGAGTTAGGGTGTCTGGTATTTCGGCCGCGCCCGATATTTGACCCGCTTCGTCAACCTCCAGTCGGTGGGTCTTGTAGGAGGGCAACAGGTCAACCCGCCACTGCGGCCGCCAGGAGACATCCCAGCAGGCCGCCAGTCCACTGGGCTCATATTTCTCAACCAAACGGTTCACCGTGCCGAAAAACCCTCTGATGGCATTGTGGGGGGAGCCATTAGGTGCGGTCATGGTGTCTGGCAGCGAGTAGTAGGCCCGGTAATAGAGCATTGCGGAATCAAGTAGGAGCACGGGAGCCGGCATGGAGCCATGGTGCCAGATGGTCGATGTTCTACGGTGGGGTCATGACATTCGCACAACGGTTGGGCTACGTGCAAGCAGGTTTGCTGGCGGCTGGGGTAGACGCGGCTCTAATTACCCCCGGGGCCGACTTACGTTATCTGACCGGCTACGACGCCAAGGCCCTGGAACGGCTTACCTGCCTGGTTGTTCGCGCCAGCGCTGATCCGGTGCTGGTGGTGCCTGCACTTGAGGTGCTGGCGGCGCAGGCTAGCCCGGTCAAGGTTTTGGGGATCGAGATACGCAGTTGGCAGGAGACCGAAGACCCTTATGCGCTCACCGCGGACCTAGTCGGTCCGGCCTCGATAGTTGCACTCGATGATCACATGTGGGCACAGAAAGTACTGGATCTGCGTGCCGTCATGCCGGCAGCGCGCCAAGTACTTGCCGGGCAGATTATTGCCCCGATCCGAATGCGTAAGGACGCTGAAGAGATTGCAGCACTGCGTCGGGCGGGCGCGGCTATTGATGAAGTTCACGCGAACGTCCCTGGATGCCTTCGGCCCGGACGCACTGAACGTGAGGTCGGCGCCGAAATCGCCAACTTGATTATTGCCGCCGGACACGTGGCCGTCGATTTCATCATTGTGGCAAGTGGGCCCAATGCTGCAAGCCCACATCATGACGTATCCGATCGGGTTCTTGAAATCGGTGACCCGGTAGTTGTAGACATCGGCGGCACAATGCCCGATGGCTATCGAAGTGATTGCACTCGGACCTACAACCTGGGTGCACCTAGTGCTGAATACGCAAGCAGTTATGCAATCTTGCTGCAGGCTCAGATGGCGGCGTGTACCGTGGTTAAACCTCAGGTGACCTGCGAGCAGATCGATGCAACCGCTCGCGAGGTGTTGATCGGCGCGGGCCTTGGTGAACTGTTTATCCATCGCACCGGGCACGGCATCGGCCTTGAATCTCATGAAGAGCCTTATATCGTTTCGGGTAATGATTTGCCGTTGGCCGCGGGGATGGTATTTAGTGTCGAGCCTGGTTTTTATCTGGCTGGGCGCTACGGGGCCAGAATCGAAGATATTGTGGTGTGCACTGATAGCGGATATGAATCACTTAATCATCAGCCCCGTGATCTAGTGATTGTGTAGTAGTAGTGAGCATTTATTGGGAGGCCAGTGGAGTAGTAAGGCGGCTACCCGATACCGAGTCGGTGGCACTGCTAGATCTCACCCATGAGATAGCTACCAAGGAGCTGCTACCGAAAGCAGCAGAGGCTGAAGCAAGTGCATATTTCCCCCGTGAAATTTTCACCTTGCTTGGTGAACTCGGCTTGATGAGCCTTCCATACTCCGAGGAGTTCGGTGGCGGTGGCAGTTCATACGAAGTGGGCTTGCAGGTACTTGAAGAACTCTCCCGAGCTTGGATGAGCGTCGCGGTAGGGGTAAGTGTCCATAACCTCGCGTGCTTCCCGCTCGCGAATTTCGGCACGGCGGCTCAAAAGAGCGAGTGGCTACCGGATTTACTCGGGGGAAAACTCCTCGGCGCTTACTGCTTAAGTGAACCGGAGTCTGGATCCGACGCGGCCGCACTCACCACGCGCGCGGTAGCCGATGGCGATGGTTACGTTGTTAATGGCACCAAAGCTTGGATCACCCATGGCGGGGTGGCCGACTTCTATAACCTGATGGTGCGCACCTCGGATGAGGGGGCCAAGGGCATTAGTTGTTTGCTGGTGGACGCCGAAACTCCCGGGCTCAGCGCCGCACCACCGGAGCACAAGATGGGTGGTAACTCCTCGCCAACGGCGCAGATCCGCCTCGTTGATGCGCGGGTATCGAAGACAAGGTGTATTGCACCACCTGGCGAGGGTTTCTCCGTGGCACTTGCAGCACTGGATGCTGGACGACTCGGGATCGCCGCCTGCGCGGTCGGCCTCGCACAGGCGGCACTTGATGCAGCCGTCGAGTATTCGGGTGTTCGCGTTCAGTTCGGGCGTCCAATTCGCGACCTGCAAGGTGTGTCATTCATGCTCGCTGACATGGCTACCAGTATCGAGGCCGCCCGCGCCCTGTACCTCGAAGCTGCAAGACGCAAGGATGCCGGCATGGACTTCACCTCGCTGGCGGCGATGGCCAAGTTGACGGCGACTGACAGCGCCATGCAGGTGACAACCAATGCCATTCAAGTATTTGGGGGGGCCGGGTACACCAGAGACTTTCCGGTTGAGCGCTACTTCCGCGAAGCCAAGGTGCTGCAAATTGTTGAAGGCACCAACCAGGTTCAGCGCTTGGTGATTGGTCGGAGCCTAGGCCGTGGGCCAGGTTTGTGAACCGAGCTTTTCAGCCACCGACTTGGCAGGCCAATCGGCGTTTGCTCATTACCGGCGCCGTGGTCTACACCCCGCAGTATCTCTTCACCGCGGCCGCGCCGACCTCTTTGCTGATAACGGATGGCATCATCACTTGGATCGGGAATGATGCGACCGCACATCATGATTACGCCGACGCCATCGTTGATGTTGAGGGCGCTCTAGTGCTGCCTGGATTCGTTGACGCACATGTCCATACCACCAATACAGGCATCATCTTGATGGGTTTAGACCTAAGCGCCACCACGTCACTAGCTGAAGCTTTGACACTGATTTCGGCGGCGGCCAAGGCTGCACGAGGGGGCGTTCTTATCGGCCATGGTTGGGACGAAACCCGCTGGCCCGAGGGCCGGGCCCCAACTCGCACCGAGGTCGATCGGGCGACCTGGGGCAGTGTCGCCTATCTCTCGCGTATTGATGTGCACTCAGCCGTTGCCAGCAGTGCGCTATTAGCGGCACTTCCTGGCATAGAGCAAGTGGCCGGGTTTCGAAATGATGGCCTTCTAAGTAGAGGTGCGCACCATCTAGCCCGTGAAAAGGCACTTGATTCAATCGGCAGTGGGCAACGAGCCAGTGCCCACCGCACCACTCGCGCCCATGCCAGCGCGAATGGGATTGTCTCTATGCATGAGATGGCCGGTCCGACAATTTCCAGCGCTGATGACCTGCGCGAGTTACTGGAGCTAGCAGCGCACGAGCCTGGTCCATTGGTCACCGGTTACTGGGGCGAGCTTGCGAGCCAAGGTGGTATCGAGCGGGCGAAAGAACTCGGTGCGGTTGGCGTTGCCGGAGACCTATTTATTGACGGTGCCCTTGGCTCGCGAACGGCCTGCCTGCGTAGCCACTATGAGGATGAACCCACGACTCAGGGGGCGCAGTACCTTACGGCGGACGATATTGAAGACCATGTCTTAAGGGCCACTAAATCTGGATTGCAGTCAGGGTTCCATGTCATTGGAGACAAAGCGACCGACATTGTGATCACTGGCTTTCGCGCGGCCGCCAGTAGGTGTGGGGCCGAGGCGATCAGAATGGGCGCACACCGGCTGGAGCATGCCGAGATGCTCGATGACGATCACATCGCTGCGATGAGTGAGCTTGGCATAACCGCAAGCATGCAGTCGATGTTCGATTCGCTCTGGGGGGCTCCCGGTGGCATGTATCAGCAGCGGTTGGGATCAATCCGCGCGGCGAAGATGAATCGGCTCGCTGATATTTCGTCGTCCGGTGTCTTGCTCGCACTCGGCTCCGACAGCCCCGTGACAGTGATGGATCCGTGGCTTGCGGTGCGCGCGGCAACCCAGCATCACCAACCTCAACAACGGCTCTCCTTTGATGCGGCCATCAATGCCCACACGGTCTCGGGATGGGCAGCCGCTGGCACCCTAGGTGTTGGTCAGCTCGTTGTTGGAGCACCAGCCCACCTAGCAATCTGGGAGTCGCACGAATCAACCGGGCCATTACTTGACTTAAGCGAGGGTGGGCCAACGTGCCTACGCACGATTGTTTCGGGCGCGACAGTTTTCGATAATGGATCGTTGGTGGTGTAATGAGGGCACCACTAGTATCCGCCCGCGTGGGCGTGCTCTATGCCGTCGCCGCGGGCGCCTGCTTCTACCTAGCCTTCCCTCCAATCGCAATCGGCTTGTTAGCTCCTGTGGGCGTTCTACTACTTACGATCTCGATCTACCGAGCCTCCCTCCGGCGCGGATTCAGCCTCGCATTCCTAACGGGCCTGATCTTTTTCTTACCCCTACTTTCGTGGATGGCTACACCTGGTTTTGATGCCTGGGTATTACTCACCTTGCTCTGCGCACTATGGGTTGGGCTGATGGGCATTGGCACGGCGGTAGTCACGCGGCTACCCGGGTGGCCAATTTGGGTGGCCTGCCTTTGGGTGCTGCAAGAGGCACTTCGCGGCCGGGTGCCCTGGGGCGGGTTTGCCTGGGGTGACCTTGCGTTCGCTCAGGCCGGAACAGTCCTAGGGAAATACGCATCGATTATGGGACGCCCCGGGGTGACTTTTATTGTTGCCCTGTTGGGCACGACGATGTTGGCAGCTGCCATCGGTTTTAAATCTAGAAAACGATTTGGGGGAGTTGGGTGGGCTGCCGCTCTAATCCTGATCTTGATCGTGTGCTGGGTGACCCCGATTGCTCTCGGCACCACTTCCTCAGGTTCGGTTGCCGTCGCCGTGGTGCAGGGCGGCACGCCGCAACTTGGTCTTAGCTCGATGGATGTCCGCCGCGAAGTACTCGAGAACCATGTGGCTCAAACTTTGCTGCTTGCTCACAAGGTAAATGTCGGTGAGCTCGCGCAACCAGCTTTTGTGCTCTGGCCCGAAAATTCCACGGATATCGATCCATTTCTAGATCCAGGTGCAGCCGCCGAGATCAGCAGGGCCGCGGTGGCGATAAATGC
>JBAXHK010000034.1:0-9391 GCA_037138935.1 Actinomycetes bacterium | reverse complement strand
TCGTCACGACCTCGCAAGTTGTCTGAAGTCGCGCCGTCGACGGGTAAGGCGCCCGCGGTTAGCGAAACACCAGTCGTTGATGAGCCGGATGTCGCCGCCCCGGTTACTGCTGCAACGGCAAGTGGGGTGGGGCTGCCCGAGCTCAAGTCAATGTGGCCAGCTGTCTTGGATGCGGTTAAGTCATATTCGCGGGTGGCATGGGTGCTCTTTAGTGTTTCGGCCCCGCTGTCGCTTGTTAATGGGGTGCTGGCTGTTGGCCTAGACAATGCGAACAAGATCAACAATGCGCGCGCAAGTGGCCACGATGAGCGCCTACGGCAAGCGATCCTTGATGTGTTGCAGCTTGACGTCAAGATCGATGTAGTGCTCGCACCTGATGTCGCTTCTACCGTGACCTCAACGGGTGCCGAGCGCACCAGCCCTCAGGTGGCCGATACGCCGAGCTTGGATGACGAAAACATGGATGACTCATCCGGGGTAGATCTGGCACTGCGGGCATTAGGGGCCACACAAATCGGCGAGATCGAGCACTGACATGTATGAGGGCGTAGTACAGGATCTAATCGATGAGTTGGGCCGACTCCCCGGTGTTGGCCCCAAAAGTGCGCAGCGAATTGCCTTCTACATCTTGGCCTGCGACCCAATTGATGTCGAGCGTTTGGCTAATGCGCTCCGCGAAGTTAAAGACAAAGTGCAGTTCTGCGTGGTTTGCGGCAACGTCGCTGAAGAAGATCACTGCCGCATCTGCCGTGACCCAAAGCGTGATCTAACGATCTTGTGTGTTGTTGAAGAATCCAAGGACGTCGTTGCGATCGAGAAGACCCGTGAATTTCGCGGCCGCTACCACGTACTCGGTGGCGCCATCAGCCCGATCGAAGGCATCGGCCCAGATGCTCTTCGGATTCGCGAATTGATCGCACGGCTTGCCGACGGCGCGATCACCGAAGTTATTTTGGCAACCGACCCGAACCTCGAGGGTGAAGCCACCGCAACTTATTTAGCGCGCTTGATAGCACCCCTCGGCATAGCGGTGTCACGGCTAGCAAGTGGGCTGCCGGTCGGCGGCGACCTTGACTACGCCGATGAAGTGACCTTGGGTAGAGCTTTTGAAGGCCGGCGGCGAGTAGAGCACTAGCGTCACCGGTGGATAATGGCCGCGGCTCGCCCCCGTAGACTTTGCACTCGTGTCCTTGATTGTGCAGAAATTCGGTGGTTCCAGCCTGGCCGACGCGGCGAGCGTCAAACGGGTGGCCCAGCGCATCGTCGATACCAAATTGGCCGGGCACCAGGTAGTGGTAGTGGTTTCGGCCATGGGCGACACCACCGACGAACTCCTTGACCTCGCCGAACAGGTCTCCCCAAACCCCCCGGCCCGTGAGCTCGACATGCTTTTAACTTCCGGTGAGCGCATCTCGATGGCCTTGGTGGCGATGGCCATCTCAGATCTTGGGGCCGATGCGCGGTCATACACCGGCTCGCAGGCCGGTTTGATCACCGACTCAGCCCATGGCGCGGCCCGAATCATTGACGTCACACCGGGTCGAATTCAAGAGGCGCTGGCCGAAGGTGCGATCCCAATTGTGGCGGGCTTCCAGGGCGTGGCTCAAGACACTAAAGACATCACCACCCTTGGCCGTGGCGGCTCGGATACCACGGCGGTGGCATTGGCGGCGGCCCTTGAGGCCTCGGTCTGTGAGATCTACACCGATGTCGACGGAGTGTTTAGTGCCGATCCTCGCGTCGTGCCACTGGCCCGGCAGGTGCCGTATATAACTTATGAAGAAATGCTTGAACTTGCGGCGGTGGGCGCGAAAGTACTGCACCTTCGTTGCGTGGAATACGCCCGGCGTTTCGATGTCCCAATTCACGTGCGCTCATCCTTCTCCGATCGTGAGGGCACATTTGTTTTGTCACCGGCTGCAATCGCAGCCGCGGTAGCCGAAGGAAGAGCCATGGAGCAACCCATCATTTCTGGTGTCGCGGCTGACATCAATGACGCCAAGATCACCGTCGTGGGTGTACCCGATCAGCCGGGCCGGGCGGCGGCGATTTTCGGCGCCCTTGCCGATGCCGGCATCAATGTCGACATGATCGTGCAGAACGTGTCAGCCGCATCGACCGGGCGCACCGACGTTACTTTCACCTGCCCTCAAGGAGTCGCGCAAAAGGCGACCAAGGCCTTGGAGATAGAGCAAGGTGCAATTGGTTTTGAGTCGTTGTTGGTTGATGATCAAATTGCCAAAGTTTCACTCGTTGGCGCGGGCATGCGTTCGCACCCTGGTGTTTCAGCAACTTTCTTCTCTGCCCTTGCTGAGGCCAGCATCAACGTCGAGATGATTTCAACTTCCGAAATTAGAATTTCCATCGTGACCCGCGTTGATGATGCTAAGCGTGCGGTGCAGGCACTTCATACCGCATTTGGCTTAAATGCCGATGGTGCGGCCGTTGTTTACGGAGGGTCCGGACGATGAGTCGTAGACCCGTTGTCGCGGTAGTCGGTGCGACCGGTCAAGTTGGCACCGTCATGCGCCGGCTACTTGACGAACGTGACTTCCCGATGCAGCAGGTGCGGTTCTTTGCATCTGCGCGGTCAGCGGGCACCACCTTGCCGTGGCGCGGCACCAAGATCCTCGTTGAGGATGCCGAGACAGCTGACCTAACCGGCATCGACATCGCGCTGTTTTCCGCCGGCGGGGCTTCGTCCAAATCACTTGCGCCGAAGTATGCGGCGGCCGGTGCCATCGTCATCGACAACTCATCGGCTTGGCGGATGGACCCGGACGTGCCGCTGGTAGTCAGCGAAGTCAACCCGCAGGCAATTGGCGAGGCCCGCAAAGGGATTATCGCCAATCCCAATTGCACCACGATGGCTGCGATGCCGGTATTGCAGCCCTTGCACGCTGAGGCGGGATTGCGCCGTCTCATAATTAGTTCATACCAAGCGGTATCGGGTAGTGGCCTCGCCGGCGTCAAAGAACTCGATGAGCAGGTGCGTGCTGCGATGAACCAAGACATCGCAGGCTTGACTCACGATGGTAGTTCGGTTACGTTCCCGCAGCCGCAGAAATACGTGCGCACCATCGCATTTAATGTCATTCCACTAGCTGGCAATATTGTTGATGACGGCTCCCTCGAAACCGATGAGGAACAAAAACTGCGCAATGAGAGTCGAAAAATCCTTGGTATACCTGACTTACTTGTCTCAGGAACTTGCGTTCGTGTTCCCGTATTTACCGGCCACTCCCTTGCTATAAACGCCGAGTTCGATCGCCCGATAACACCAGAGCGGGCAACGGCATTGTTATTGGGTGCACCCGGTGTTGAATTATCAGAAGTTCCAACGCCACTGCAAGCGGCCGGCGCTGACCCATCATTCGTCGGTCGCATCCGGCAAGATTCATCGGTGGCCGGCGGCAAAGGCCTGGCGCTGTTTGTCAGCAATGACAATCTGCGCAAAGGTGCGGCGCTGAACGCGGTGCAAATCGCTGAACTTGTCGCTGCCAAGTTGAATTGAGGAGCGGTGCGCTAAGCGCCTCCTACTTTTCTAGCAGCACGCGAAGGTGCTCGACACCTGCGTCAACAGCCCCACGCACCCAGCCGTACGGTGCCTGCGCGGTCGCTTGAAGAAATTGAACGACCTCCGTAGTAATCACCTCGCCCGGTAATACATTTGCCACCCCCGGCGGATAGGCCGCCAAGGTATCGCCAGAGATGCGCCCAATTGCCTGCGCTGCTGGTACCACCTCGGCGTCGGCGAAATAAGCCTCACGCACATCGCGGGCCCTGGGCCCGGTCGGTGGCAAAATAATTGGCTCCCGAACTTTTTTCCCCGGGGTTTTCGAGTTGGGCTCCGGCAGTGCATGCAATGCATCGACTAGGAACCCCGCATCTAGGCGACTGCCAGCGCCCACAATTGCGACTATGACTGAATCGGTTGCCATCTCCACATGGATACGGCTACTTGCTTCAAGTAGCGCTCTGGCTTCGAAGCCCGGTACCCCACCCGAACTTGTATCGACCACCAGGTGAAGTGGATCCAAGGCAATCACATCAGGTGAGGCGAGCATCGCTGGTGATGGATCAACAAATCTCCCACCTTCAGCGAGCAGGGCCCGCGCGAGATTCGCGTCGTCAATACTGGCCTGAATTCGGTCGTGGCTCAGGTAATAAAGGTCGCGTCTAGCCAGGTCAAGTGAACCGAACAAGATTGCCGACGGGCTGGTGGTTTGCAAGGTCAGCAGTGCTCTGTTTACGCGAAACTCTAGGAGCTCCGCGAATGGTCCGTGCCCCAGATGCAGCATTGCTGATTGGGAAAGGCTGCCGGCAAGTTTGTGGGTACTCGAGATGACGAGGTCTGCGCCATTTGCCAGTGCGCTGGTTGGGAGGTTTGGATGGAATCCGAAATGACTACCCCAGGCTTCGTCAACAACCAGTGGGACGCCGTGGCGATGAGCGATTACCGAGAACTCGCGCACATCACTTACCGCGCCAAAGTAAGACGGGGTGACTACATAGGCGGCGGCGGCCCCAGGGTGCATTGCCAAGGCGGTATCGAGTGCCGTTGGGGTGATACCGTGGGCGATGCCTAGAGCTACATCAATATTTGGATTGACGAATTCCAAACTCAGGCCAGCCAAAATAGCGCCGTCAATTACCGAAGTGTGAACTGAGCGCTGCGCGACCACATGTGCACTTAGCCCACGTAGTGCAAGGCAGGCTGCATTGTTACCTTGCGAGGCGCCGTTGGTGAGAAACCAGGTGCGCTTGGCGCCCCAAGCCTCAGCAGCAAGTTCGAGGGCTTCCTGTAGTGGGCTAGCACCAGATGCCCCGGCCGCCGGTAGGTCCACCCCTTGGGTGAACATCGGGATATCCATGGCTAGCAGGTGGCTACCTGCGAGTGAGTTAAGCGACGGGTAGTTAGCGGGCTGATCTTGGTGGCCCGGGACACCCAATCTGGTCCAGCCCTGCTGGGCGTTTTGGTGTAATGCTTCGGCGTAGGGGGCTCGGGCGTGCCGATCATTTGGCTGGGGCATACCCCATTCATACCCCCGAAGCCTTATTGTTCCAACTACCTGGTTGGTGCGGTGACAACAATCTGGCAAAAATGCCACCAGATGGTCCGAGTCAGACCACAATGAGGTGAAAGTTAACTGAAATCACTTTTAGCGGAGGAGTCCCATATGCGTATCTGGAAAACGGTAGCTACCGCGAGTATTTTGGCTCTGACCGGAGTTTTCGCGGTCGGCTGCGGTTCTAGCGGCGGAACAACGGCCGAGAGTGCGGCACCTACGGTTGCAGCCCCGGCGAGCGCTGCACCAACGGAGGCTGCTCCAGCACCGAGTGAGGCCGTACCCGCCGAGCCCACGACTTTGCTAGAACGGATCCAGCGTGACGGTGTGCTGCGGGTGTCAACCGACCCGGCATACCCACCGCAGTCCTCCTTTGACGACGCTACAGGGCAATGGGCTGGATTTGATATTGAGGTAGCGACCGAAATTGCTAAGCGCCTCGGCGCCGAAGTGCAATGGGAAACCCCATCATGGGATGTGCTAACTGCGGGTAAATGGAATGATCGCTGGGACATTTCAGTTGGCTCGATGACGATCACCGATGAGCGGGCGAAAGTTCTTGATTTCACGACCCCCTATTACTTCACCCCGGCTGGGGTTGCGGTCGGCGCCAAGAGCGACATCACTTCGATCGATCAACTATCGGGTAAGCGGGTTGGTGTATGCGGTGCTTGCACCTACGAGTACTACCTCAATCGCACTCTGAAGATCCCGGGATTCGATTTCGAATTCATAGTGCCAGAGGACATTGAAATAGTCACCTATGACACCGACTCCACTGGAATCCAGGACCTTGCGCTCGGCCGCATTGACGCAATGGTGTCTACGATCCCGACCCTCGAGGAGGCGATCAAGAAGGGAAAGAAGATTACTTTGCTCGGGGATCCAATCTTCCAGGAGCCACTCTCGGTCGCTACCGATAAGAGTTCATTACTTCCAAGTGGAACTCTCGTAACGGAAATCAATTCAGTTATTGAGGCGATGCGTGGCGACGGCACACTAAGTGATCTATCAATGAAGTGGTACGGGGTCGATTTCACCAAGGGCGCTGGCTCCTAGTCACCAATGAGTAATACCCCGACGTTGGAGGCCGTGCCGCATCAGCGGCACGGCCTCGCGGAGTCACTTGAGACATTTAGCCTTAAAGTGCCCTTCCGGATTAAAGTCGCGTTGGTCTGGCTGGTTATCGGGGGGCTCCTGCTTGTTGGGTTCTTGAAGAGTGGCTTTGACATCGCTTGGATGGGCGATCATGCAGCGGCGATTGTCAAGGCCGTCTGGGTCACCATTGCATTTTCTATCATTGCGATTGCCTGCGCTGTTGGATTGGCCCTCTTGGGTGCCCTCGGCCGAGTTTCACGAAATCCAATTGCGTACGGCGTGAGTGGTTTCTACACCTCTTTTTTCCGCGGCACCCCGCTCATTGTCCAACTATTTTTGTGGTACCTGGCACTGCCACAGTTGGCCCTTGGGCTACTGCCCGAGCAATACGCCACCTGGTTCATCTGGCCGGCCCAAGTTGCTGGCATTGTCGGCATCGCCTTCAATTATGGGGCCTACATGACGGAGATTTTTCGTTCCGGGATCGAGGCGGTGCCGCATGGCCAAGCCGAGGCAGCTGCTGCACTTGGTATGTCATCGGGCCAGCAGATGCGCAGGATCATCTTGCCCCAGGCCACCCGCATCGTGATACCTCCGACGGGTAATGAATTCATCGCGATGATGAAGGACACCGCACTTATCGGCCTCCTCGGCACCACGTTGTTGTGGGCTGACCCATTTCGGATGGCGCAGCTCTCCGGCAAGGCTGACTTCCGAAATCTGGAAGCTTTAATTGCTGCAGCACTTGTTTACTGGGGGCTAACCGCGGTGTTCTCCATCTTCCAACGCAAGTTGGAAGAACGCATGGGTAGAGGATACGTGCGCCAGAGCAAGGCCAAGACGTGACCGAGCCGCTTGTCCGAGTTACTGGGTTACATAAGTCATTTGGATCCTTAGAAGTACTAAAGGGCGTTGACTTGGAAATCGGCGCCGGTGAGGTCGTTGTGGTGTTTGGGCGATCTGGGTCAGGTAAGAGCACGTTCTTACGCTGCATAAATTTTCTCGAAGATCCAACCATGGGCACCATTGAGGTAGCCGGGATCAAAATTGCCGCCGGAAGCCCCACTCGATTTCGGAGAAAACAGATTCAGAGTCTGAGGAAAACCTGCGGCATGGTGTTTCAGCAGTTCAATTTGTTCCCTCATATGAATGTGCTCGACAATGTGATGGAAGCACCGCGTCGTATCTCAGGAGATTCGGCCAAGGATGTCAAAGATCATGCTATGGCCTTGCTCGCTGATGTAGGCCTTGCCGATAAAGCCGCCGAATACCCGATTCGGCTTTCAGGTGGCCAGCAGCAGCGGGTGGCAATTGCCCGCGCATTAGCAATGAAACCGCAGGTCATGCTCTTCGACGAACCCACATCGGCACTTGACCCAGAGCTAATTCATGAAGTGCTTTCAGTGATGCGAAGCCTTGCCAAAGACCACTCCACGACGATGATTGTTGTCACGCATGAGATGGGGTTCGCACGTGAAGTTGCCTCACGCATGTGTTTCTTCCATGAGGGTGTCATTTTGGAGCAAGGCGCGCCGGAGATGATGTTTGATGGCTCGCGATTGCCCGAGACCCAAAGATTTCTTAACGCAGTGATGTAACCCGAATTATTGCGATGTAACCGGGTAGTCGAAGGCCGCGTAGTCGCCAGCGTAGATTTCGGCCACCCGCGCGAGCAGTTCTGGTGTGTAATGCTCGGTTAAGTGTGCACCGGCATGAGTTGAGTTTCGGCAGAAGAATTGCTCTTGGACATCGGGCACATTTATTAACTCTCCGATTTGGTGCCAGGAATCCCCGAGCTGTTCGAGGTGAATCAGTGCGTCATATTTCATTTCGGGCAGGCCAAGATGATCTACCTGGCGCCGCCAATGCGGATCCTGATCGCGTGAAGCCTGAGCGCCGATCACCTCAATGAAATCCGCGAACGAAATATCGGCGGCCGATTTCGGCGCGCGGCCTTGTGCTGCCAAGATCTCGAAAATTGGCTGACTTTGTTGCAGGCCCTGTCGGATTTTTTCAAGATACCCAGAGAGCAGTCGTGCCGCGGGATCACGCACTACCGCGAAGCGGGTGAACTCGGCGGACGTAAACACTTCCTCGAGTTGCTCAGGTGGCAATTGAAATGGTTTCACGAAGGGAGTCATCTTGGTGCGATCGTGCGGCGCTGCCTGCACTCGCTCTACCAACTTAGGCCCGAGCCGTGCGGCTTCAAGGCCGCCCAACGTGGCTTTCATGGTTCCGCACCCGGCTTTAGGGACTTCTACATAGGCGTAGTGGTGGACCAGTGAGATGTGGGTGTGGGCATTGACCGAGCGCCAACCCATGGCTTTTACATATTCGGCGGTGACGGGTCCAAACTCCGCGCGATTGGGCCGGCGATCTGGAACCGTCATGTGGCCCCCCCTTCGCTCGGACTTGCACGTTTTGTCGGGCGTTCATTGCTGGGTGCTTGACCGGGGGCCGATCAGTTGATCAGCCCCCGATCTGGCGTCGGGGTGGCGGGATTCGAACCCACGGCCTCTTCGTCCCGAACGAAGCGCGCTACCAAGCTGCGCCACACCCCGAAGGACTTGCGGAGTCTAACGGAGCAGCGAGGGTGGTTATTGGCTGGCAGGTGCTGGCTTCGTTAATCCGCGGTAAGCGTCAGCAAAGTGGCCTCGGGGGGGCAGGCAAAGCGAATCGGGGCGTAAGGGGAGGTGCCGAGGCCGGCTGACACATGCAGATGCGCGGTGCCGTGACGGGATAACCCCCGCGCTCGAGCCCGGTCAAGATCACAATTAGTTACCAAGGCGCCTACACCGGGAAGACGCAGTTGGCCGCCGTGAGTATGTCCGGCTAGGACCAAATTTGCGCCATCGCCGGCCATGCCATCAAGGATGCGTAGATAAGGAGCGTGGGTGACACCAAGGGCAAGGTCAGCAGCCGGATCGAAAGCGCCTGCTACCTCGCCATATTTATCGCGGCCAATATGTGGATCATCCACCCCGCGAACGTCAACGTGGCGGCCATCAACTTTCATGGTGGCTCGCCGATTACTTAAGTCAAGCCAGCCCACATCGGTGAGTCCGTTAACTAAATCCGCCCAAGGCAGCATCGGTCGATTTGGTTCGAGGCCGGAGGGCCCGGCGAGATAGCGCGCGGGATTGATTGGCCGGGGCGCGTAGTAGTCGTTACTGCCGAGCACAAATGCGCCGGGTAGGTCAAAGAGCGGATCAAGGGTATCCATG
>JBAXHK010000033.1:0-9429 GCA_037138935.1 Actinomycetes bacterium | reverse complement strand
AGTTCGACAGTGCGATCGGTCAGGAACTGATAGCCGCGCGGTGATGGATGGATGCGATCAACATGCCAGAAGTCGCGCTCGTAAATCGAATCAACCGACCACAGATCAATGACCGTGGCTCCCTCTTCACCCGCCGCCCAACGTATGGCCGAATTGATGGTCGAGGCGCGCTGGTGAAAAGCCTTACCCACGATGCTGGGGTAGACCGTTGAGCGCCGGGGATCGGGAATTTCAATCAAGAACAGTTTGGTGCCTACCCGCCGGAGTCGATTGATCGACTCACGGATGTCACGGGCGAAGGTCGGTGGGTCAAAACGCGAGCGCAGCATGTCATTTCCGCCGATTGAGATCAGGGCCAGGTCGGGCCTGAGGCATTCTGCCGCTGGTATCTGTACCCGGGCTAGATCCTTTGATCTGGCACCGGGGAAGGAAAGGTTCAAGTGCTTAGGTACGCGCAACGCATGTGCGCTACGGCCTAACCAGCCAGGGCCGCTGAAGTTGTCGCCGTCGTCGCCGATGCCGAATGCAACGCTATCTCCCAGGCCGACAACCGTCTTAAACATCAAGCTGCCGCGGGTAGTCGCAGTCCGCGGCTAGCTGATTGGTAGTGCCCGACGAGTTCACGGCCGAGGGCGGACCAAGTCCGAGATTGCACTCGAGCATGCGCTACGCCGCTGATTTCTTTTCGTAAGTCTGCATCTGCTACGAGTCGATCGACTTGACGCACCATTTCGGCAGCATCACCGGGCGGGTACAGGAGTCCGTTGAATTCGTGACTGATTAGATCTAAGGGGCCGCCAATTGCGGGCGCAATCACCGGGGTTCCAGCTGCCATGCCCTCTTGAATAACCTGGCAAAAGGTTTCAAGTTCACCCGGTGCGACGAGTACGTCAAGTGATGCCATCGCAGAGCCAAGTTCATGCCCGGTTAGGCGCCCGGTAAATATCGCGTTGGGCAGGAGACTTTCGAGATTGTTGCGATCGGGTCCGTCTCCGATGATGACGAGTTTTACCCGCGAGTCGGCTTGGAGGTACTTCATCATGCCGATGCCTTTTTCAGGTGCGAGCCGCCCGCAGTAGCCAACAACTATCTTGTTGTCGGCTTGCCATGTACTCCGTAAGGCCTCAGATCGTTGTTCTGGGTTGAACACTTCATGGTCAACTCCGCGGCCCCATAGCAGAGGTTGTTTGATTCCGAGGCCCTGTAAGTAGTTTTGGGCCGACGTGGAAGGGGCCAAGTTTATGGTGGCACTGGAGTGGATTCGGCGCACAATGCCATCGGCAATAAATGACATTGATGACAGCCCATAGTGACGCGCATACCCAGCGACATCCGTTTGAAATACCGCGACGGTTGGGATGTCCAGAATTCGGCAGGCCTGCAGAACGCGCGATCCGAGCACGAAGGGTGAAGCCAAATGCACCAGCGTGGGCTGAAATTTCTCCAAGGTGACGATGATGGAAGAAGTGGTTGTCATGGATATGTCGAAGTCGTGGACACCGGGGAGGTTAACGGAACGAACGCGGTGCACCGGGGTACCGTGGAAATCATTTCCCGGATACAGCCCGGGGGCGATGATTTCGGCTGGAATACCCTCTGATTTAAGGTGTTTGACCACATGAGCAACGGAGTTGCTGACACCGTTGACGCGAGGAAAGAACGACTCTGCAGCTATGGCTACCCGCATAAATGAAGTAAGACTTGTCAATCGGTCACCGATCAATCATGTAGTTGT
The DNA here is from genome assembly GCA_037138935.1 of Actinomycetes bacterium. Classification (GTDB taxonomy): domain Bacteria; phylum Actinomycetota; class Actinomycetes; order S36-B12; family S36-B12. Next base: position 7,694 of record JBAXHK010000033.1, on the reverse strand, counting down.
CGTGTCCGCAAATTTCGAGTGAACAGTGTGCTTTCTGAGTGTTAGGCCGGTGTCACCGCGCCGAGTGAAGTAATGATTGGTGCATGGCAATGGCGGCTTTCTTCGATCTGGACAACACGCTCGTACGTGGATCCTCGCTGTACCACCTCGCCTGCGATCTGGTCCGTAAGAAAGTTATCCCGCGAAGGGAGGTCATGCGCTTTGCGCGGCAGGAGATGTCTTTTATCGTGCGCCGTGCAGAGCCAGAAGGTGTTTCGACTTCCGCGGCCGCCCGAGCACTTGCCCTAGTGGCAGGACGCAGCGAAGATTCGATGCTCGCGGTGACGAGTGAATTTGTACGCAAGAAGCTGCCATCGATTCTCGTGCCTGATGTCTTGGATGAGCTTCGCCGTTTTCAGCTTCATGGGATTGCGACATGGTTAGTTACCGCAAGCCCGATAGAGCTTGCCTCGGCGATAGCGGGGGAGCTTGGTATGTCGGGAGCCATCGGCACGGTTTCTGAAGTGCGGGATGGCAGATACACCGGCAATTTGGTCGGCGCAATCGCCCACGGGCCCGGCAAAGTTAAATTGGTGATAGAGCAGGCCGCGATCCACGGCTTGGAGCTAGACATGTCGTGGGCCTACTCGGACTCGATCAATGATCTACCACTGCTAGCGAGTGTCGGGATGCCGGTTGTGGTTAACCCAAATACCCAGCTCTTGAATATTGCGAAAAAGAATGGTTGGGGTGTCATGGAGACCGCCCGACGCGGTGCGCCGGCTAAGCGAATCGCTTGGCAGGATCCAAGGGTGGCCTTCCCCACATCTGCTTAGGATCAGCGGCTCAGGCCGTCGACAACCGGTGCCTGAAACGCAACGACCACAGCTAGATGTTCGATCACTCCGGTGGGCTACCGGGTGCTTCTTTTGTGCTAGCGCCTGCTGGCACTAAAACGTTGCTACTTCGCTTATTACCCTCAAGGTCTAGATCCGGAAGGATTTTGTCTAGGAATTTGGGCAGTTGCCAGGTGCGCTCGCCGAATAAGGTGAGCATCGCGGGCGCAAGCAGCAGGACAAGTAGTGCGGCGAGTGCCACCGCAACAGACAGGCCAACTCCGAATTGTTTAATAATCGGATCATCAATGAGGATAAAGCTGCCAAACACGGCGATCATGATTAAGGCGGCGGCGGAAATAATTTTCGCACTGGAAGCTAGCCCAGAACGCACCGCATCCTTGTGCGCCATGCCTTTGCCGTGTAGGCCTTGTACGTGGCTAATGAAGAAAACCTCGTAGTCCATTGACAGCCCAAAAAGCGCCGCGAACATCATCAAGGGCACAAAGCTTGCGATAGGCACGGTGCCGTACGGAGAAGACAGGCCAATTAGTTCGAGGCCCCAACCCCATTGGAACACCGCTGTTACCACACCAAATGCGGCTGCCGCTGAAAGCAGGTTTGTTATTGCCGCTTGCACCGGGATCAGCAAAGACCTGAATGCGATAAGGAGAAGTAAGAGGCTAAGCGCGATAACGGTGAGGATGACCAAGGGAAGTGTTGCGGTGATCAGCGTTGCGAGATCGACGTTGTTAGCCGTGTTGCCACCGACATCGGCCTGCATCCCTGGGCTCAGGGCCGGTGGGATAACTTCACTTCGAAGTTCCTCCACCAATTGCGCGGTAGCAGGATCGGCCGGCCGGGTGGTGGCGATTACGCTAATGACGACTGCGGTGCCGGCATCATTGACCATCGGCGGAATAACCCGTTAGACGCCACTTGGTGTTGCTAGTGCGTCTTGGAGTTTAACAATCCGCGGGTCGGTGGCACGAGAATCACCACCAGCGGTTGTTACCTGAGCTGTCAGGTCATCTTGGAGGGCCAAGGCGTCCTGCTGCTCTTGCTCGGCTGCGGTCTGCTGGGCGGTTAGGTCATCGGCCTGGGCCTGCAGTTGATCCCCTTGTGCCTGCAGGTCATCGCCCTGGGCCTGCAGTGAATCGGCTTGGGCTTGCAGATCAGCGCCTTGGGCGGTTAGGTCGTCAGCCTGGGCCTGCAGTTCGTCGCCCTGCTTGGTTAGTGCATCGGCCTGCTTTTGTAGGTCGGCCTGTTGCTTTTGAAGATCAGCTTTCTGTTTGTTCAATTCATCTTGTTGGGTTTTGAGATCGGCCTCTTCTTTGGTGAGTTCATTGGCCTGCGCGGTTAGTGAGGCTTGTGTCTGCTGCAAAGCTGCAAGATTCGCGCTCGCTGTTGCTGGATCGGCGCCACTTTGTGCTTGGGCGGCAGCCTGCTGTTGCGCGGCTTGTTGTTGCGCAGTCAGGGAGTCGGCCTGCTTTTGTAAAGCAGCCGCCTGCTTAGTTAGTGAGTCAGCCTGCTTTTGAAGATCATCAGCCTGCTTCGAGAGGGCCGCGCCTTGGGTTTGGAGATCGGCCTGCTGCTTCTCAAGCGCGGTCTTTTGGACGTTCAAGGCATCAACTTGGGTTTGGAGGTCGGCCTGTTCTTGTTCCAGTGTTGCCGCCTGGGCGTTGAGGTCATCTTCTTGGGACTGCAGATCATCCTGCTGCGCGGTAAGTGAATCGGCCTGGTCGGTAAGTGTTTGCTGGGTTGACTCAAGTTCAGTTTGCATTGCAGTCGCTTGGTCATATTTGGCGGTGTATTCAGAGCTTGGTTTCGCCGGAGGATCCATTAGGACTGAAACAACGAGTGCGCCGTTGTAGCCGGGGCCAAAACCTGCTGAAATCAGATCGAAGGCTTCGCGTTGGGTAGTGCTAGTTGAACTCACTCCCGTATCGGATTGACCGAGGGTCAAGGTGAACAGCGGAATGATCAACGGCACCATGATTACCAGGGCGACGGCGCATGAAATTGCTGGGTGCCGGACCACCATCGCTGCCCATCGTGCCCAAAAAGTTGCGTCTGGTTCTTTTGGACGCGGCCGCAGAAAAGCTGGGAGGGCCAGACGATCGACCCCGCGGCCAAGAATGGCCAGCATCGCCGGTAAGAGAGTTAGTGATGCGAGAACTGCGGTGAACACTGCTACCGCACATGCGTATCCGAGTGAAGTAACAAACGGAATCAGGGCAACAGCAAGGGCGAGCAGGGCGACTATGACCGTGCCTCCCGCAAACACGATGGCTCCGCCACTCGTGGCTACGGCTTCGGCTATCGAGTCTTTGATGGCCATCTGCTGTTGGCGAACTTGTGCTCGGTGTTTTGTCACAAGGAAGAGGGCATAGTCAATACCTACACCCAAGCCGATCATCGTGGCAAGCGTTGGACCGATGGTCGGGATATCAATCAGGTGGCCAATGAGACCGATGGTTGCAACCCCAATGGCGAGTCCAAAGACCGCTGTCAGGATCGGAAGGCCCATGGCGACGAGCGACCCGAAAGTAAAGGCCATAATCAACATTGCGGTCAGCAGGCCAATTATTTCGCTCGATTCGGTGGACTGCTTTGAAAGAGCGGCACCAACCGGGCCACCGACAGCAACTTCCATTCCGATCGAATTGGCGGGTTTCGTTGCGGCATCAAAAACAACCTGTGCGGTTGCCTCATCAAGTTGTCCGCTATCGATGTCAAGTAGCACCGGGATGAAAGCGTAAGTTCCATCGGCACTGACCAAGCCGGAGGCTTCGTTAGCGAAGGGATCGGTCACTGAGGCAACATGGGGCACATTAATTAGCGCGTTATAGGTGTCGGTTACGGCTTGTTGCTGGGCTCCACCATCGTCGAGTCGGCCGGTCGTTGTATGAAAGACCACCTGGCTGCTGCCATTTTGCTGGGGCGGGAAGTATTGCTCAAGTACGTCGTAGGCGACCTGGCTGTCAGCACCTGGCAGAGTCAAGTTGTTATTGGTGACCGCACCCACCTGACCAACCACGAGGGTGATGCCAACCGCTGCCACTATCCACAGGCCAACTACTAACCAGCGCAAACGCACGCAGGCGGCTCCGAGTCCATGTAACAGTTTGCCGAGCACGGAGCCTCCTATGGGGTGCGGTTGAGGTTGGCTAGATGAGCGCTGGAGTCAGATTACTGGAGCCACGGGCATCCCGCCGTGAATGGGGCAAAGGCCTAAGGTTCGGCTATGCGATTGACCGACTTCGAAGCCCTGAGTTTTGATTGTTATGGCACCTTGATCGACTGGGAGGCTGGGATAAGTGCCGTGCTTGATCCTTGGGCACGTCGAAGCGGATTGGAGTTGTCATCAGAGCAACTGCTGCTCGCCTATTCCAGCCAAGAGGCTGCGGTGGAAGCCGAACATGGCGATTGGTTGTATCCGCAAGTTTTGGCCGAGGCCATGCGGTGCACCGGCGATGAATTAGGTGTCGCCGTCTCCGATCAAGACGCTGAAGAATTCGGAAGCAGTGTCGGGCAATGGCCGGCGTTCGCGGACTCCATGGCCGCATTGCAAGTCTTGGCAAACCACTATCGGCTCATCATCTTGTCGAACATTGATCGCGCCAGTTTCGCTGCGAGCAACGAAAAACTGGGCGTAACTTTCGATGCCATCATCACCGCAGAAGACATAGGTTCATATAAGCCAAATCCTCGTAACTTCGCGGCACTTATCGAGCGCGCCGGAGAAATGGAAATACCCACCGGCAAGTTGTTGCACGTGGCGCAAAGCCTCTTCCATGACCATGTCCCGGCAAAGGAGTTTGGGTTACCGACGGTCTGGATAAATAGGCGCCATGGCAAGCCCGGATGGGGCGCAACCCCTGATCCCGGTAGCGCGGTTACCCCTGATTGGGAATTCACCTCTATGGCTGCCTTTGCCGAGGCGGTCCAGATTGACGCGGAGCAATAGCGCGCTGCTGCCAGCACCGGCGTGGTAGTTCACCTGCTTAGAGGCCACCTCGTCTCGCCTCGCTCAAATTCAATTCATTGACTACAATTGAGGACCAAATAAAAGTAAGTAAATTAAGGGGTTGTGTGTCCGCGAGCGTAAAAGAGATTCGTGTCGGAATGCTTGCCTACGGCGCAATCGGAGATGAGCACAGTCGGGCAATTAGTGCAGTTGAGGGCCTGCGTCTTACGGCGGTGGCTGATACAAATCCAGATAGGTTGTCGGTTGCAAAAGACGTGGTGTCGGATATAACGACATTTACCGATTCAATGCAAATGTTAGATTCCGGATTAGTTGACCTCGTGATCATCTCGACTCCTCCAAATAGTCATTACAACTGGGCGAAAGAGTCTTTAAACCGGGGCCTAAATGTGATCCTGGAAAAACCAATGGCGCTCACGGTCGAGCAGTGCGATGAAATAATGGAACTAGCTGCATCAAAAAATCTGCTTCTTGTTGTGTATCAAAACCGACGGTTCGATGCGGACTTTATAACGATGAAAAAATTGATAGACGATGGAGCAATCGGAGAAGTCTTCTCGTATGAGAGTTTTGTAGGCGGGTACTCCAAGCCATGTTCATACTGGCACTCAGATGCTGAGGTTTCTGGTGGTGCAATTTTTGACTGGGGTAGCCACTTCATCGATCAGATACTGGCAATCATTCCAAGCAAGGTCGACACAGTGAGTGCGGTTAATCAAAAGCGCGTTTGGAACCATGTCACTAATGCTGACCATGCGGATGTTTCAATCATGTTTTCAGATGGATCTCGCGCAACATTCACGAATTCAGATCTTGCGGCAGCGCGTAAACCTAAGTTTTATGTTCTCGGGACAACCGGAGCGATAATTGGTAATTGGGACCCAGCCGCTGGCTCAGCACCAGCTGATTTGCCTGCGATACTTACTGTTTATCGTTCCGATGGCACTCACGAAGTAATCCCAAACTCCCTTGCTGATCCCTATTCATTCCATCAAAGCGTCGTTGCTTATCTCAACCACAACACCCCAATGAACGTGACAACCCGTCAATCCCGTGATGTAGTTGCCATTATGCAAGCGGCGGAAGAGTCTGCGCAATCCAATGGCCGTTCAGTAACTCCTATAATGAAGGAATGAAAAGCGTTCGTTGGGGATTGCTAGGCGCGGGTTGGATTGCGACCAAAGCAATCGTGCCAGCTATGCATTCAGCCGCTGACACCATTGTCCAAAGTGTTGCAAGCCGGGATTTGAATCGTGCGCAAGCACTTAACCCCATCACGATTCACCAAAGTTACGAAGCACTAATTGTCGACCCCTTAATAGATGCAGTTTATATAAGCCTCCCTAATCACTTGCATTTCCAATGGACCGTGGCCGCCCTTAAAGCCGGTAAGCATGTCTTGTGTGAAAAACCATTTGCTATGAACACTGCTGAAGTCGAAATCATGGTTCAAACCGCCCGCGACAGTGATCGACTCTTAGTGGAGGCGGTCTGGCCACGTTGGCATCCGCGAATGAAGCGAATGATTGATTACGTCAAGGCCGGAAACATTGGCGAAATAGTTTCTATTGATTCATCATTTACTTTCCCTGCCTCGATTGAAGGTAATTATCGTCTCTCACCGGCCATGGGTGGTGGCGCACTTTATGATGTCGGGGTTTACCCACTGCATGCGTTTGCGGCTCTCATGGGTGATGGCTCTCAGGTTTTAATTGAAAGTTGCGATAAAAAGGTGGGGCCTACGGGGATCGATATGACAAGTACTTGGCGGATGCGCATCGATGATTCGATCACCGCCAGTGGAGTGGCTTCATTCGAGATGCCAGAGAACCAAAGCCTGATCGTGCGCGGTGAGAAGAACTCTGTCGAATTAGTTGGAACACAAGCTTTCAGTTCGTGGAACGCTGCGAGCAGCTTGCGATTAGGTGATCACTTTGAAGAGTTTGAGGCGGTGGACCCATACCTGCTGATGATTCAAAACTTCGGAAAAAAGATCCGCGGTCAAGAAAGTTGGGTTCTCCCGCTAGAGACGTCACTATCTGTTCAGAAAATGCTCGACCAACTTCATGGCTTCCGCTAGGTGGTGAAACTGCCCTCGAAACCCACTGCAGCACGTGGGCTTTCTCGTTTCTAGAGCCCAGGGTTTCCATTGGCTATCGCATCGTCGATGTCCTTGGAGACGGGTACGACCGCCCTCATCTAGACTCTGCATGTGGGGGCGGTAGCTCAGCTGGTTAGAGCCCCGGACTCATAATCCGGTCGTCGTCGGTTCGAGCCCGACCCGCCCCACATCGAAAAACAGTTGCGCCCCAGCAGGTTTCTGTTGGGGTGCTTCTCCGTCTAGCACATAGTCCCGTGCCATCGTCTATCAAATATCTAGCACGGTCCCTAGGCGTCGATGATCTTCGTGAACGTGTCGGAAGCCTGACGGGACTGCTTCGGCGTCACATGGGCGTAGATTGTCGCCGTCACCATCGCGTCCTTATGGCCCAGGCGCTCCGCGACGACATGCAGTTGCTCCCCGGCTTCGAGGAGCAAGGTGGCGTGCGTGTGCCGGAGCGCGTGCGGCTTCTGATACCTCACGCCGGCCTTCTCGATGATCTTGTGCCAGTACCGGTTCAGGTTCGACGGGTTCAACGGACCGCCGTTGACGTTGCAGAACACGTACTGGTCGTCCAGCCACTTGCGGGACTTCAGCTTGTCGGCAGCCTGACGCTTCCGATGGGCCTTCAGTAGGGCGATGGTCGGTTCGTCGATCGGCACCTTTTTGCCCTGGTCGTTCTTCAGCGTCCCCTCCGAATACCCCCTCCTCAGGCGTACTGGTCTGCCTAGGCGGTATCTGTCAAGTCAAATGGGACAGTTGCGGTGTGTTTATTCGGGGATTGATT
>JBAXHK010000032.1:0-9439 GCA_037138935.1 Actinomycetes bacterium | reverse complement strand
TCCAAGAGATACGCGAAAAACGCGGTCTTGCATATTCGGTCTACGCTTTTTCGCAGGGATTTGCAGATGATGGCTTATTTGGAATCTACGTCGGCTGCCTCCCAAATAAGGTTAAGACGGTCCTGGATGTATGTCGAACCGAACTTGAGTCCCTTGTCGCAGGTGGCTTAACGCGCGATGAGATTGACCGAGGTAAAGGCCAAGTTCGAGGATCAACCGTCCTTGGACAAGAAGATACCGGAGCGCGCATGACTCGGATAGCGCGTTCGGAACTCCATGATCAGCCGTTACTGAGTATTGACCAATTACTCGCCAAAATTGATGCCGTCACCCCAGATGAAATAAATGCTGTCGCGAGTGAGCTCCTGGATACTGCATTACGACTTGCAGTCATTGGGCCATTTGCGGATGAATCAGTGTTTACCGGATAAGGTCCGGGCATGGGTGAATCCGTTATAAAGGTCGGGGTTGTCGGTGCTCGAGGGAAAATGGGCTCGACGGTCGTAGCTGCAGTTACGGCTGCTCCTGACTGTGAACTCGTTGCCTCGATTGATATCGGTGACTCACTCGAAGTACTCAAGGGCGCCAACGTGGTAGTTGATTTCAGTACCCCTGACGCGGTAATGGCAACCCTTGATTTTTGTATTGCAAATGGAATAAATGCAGTAGTCGGCACCACAGGTTTTGATACTTCCCGAATTGACCAGGTGCGCAGTTGGTGTTCGGCCAACCCTGAAGTTGGCGTCTTAATAGCGCCTAACTTCGCGATCGCGGCGGTGCTGATGATGGAGTTCGCAGCCAAGGCCGCTCCCTACTTTGAATCCGTTGAAATCGTGGAACTACACCACCCCGCGAAGGTCGATGCACCATCTGGCACGGCCCGGCACACCGCGGCCATGATTGCGCAGGCGCGCGAGGTTGCTGGGCGCCCAGCGATGCCAGATGCCACATCACAAGAGTTACCAGGGGCCAGGGGGGCGCTGGTTGACGGTATTAGAGTGCACTCGGTCCGGGCCCGAGGCTTAGTCGCCCACCAGGAAGTAATTTTTGGCGATGCTGGTGAGACTTTGTCAATTCGACATGATTCATTCGATCGGGAGTCATTTATGCCCGGAGTGCTTCTTGGCGTGCGTTCGGTTGGCGGGCATCCGGGCCTAACGGTGGGGCTGGCGCACTATCTAGGACTCGCGTAAGGCTAGTTCTTCCGCGCCCAGTTCTCGAATGCAATCACGGCGACGTCATACGCGCTCGGTCGCAGCCACGTATCAAGGGAGTTCACCGCGATGCTGGTTACTATCCTCGAGCCATCGACCAGATAGACCACCACTGCCGGCTCGGAGCACTCAACGCGAGCAACGTTCGACCAGAGGCAGGCTGCCGAACTGAACATTCGCCGGACGGTCATTGTGTCATCGTTGACATAAGTGCCAATTGACCAGCCACGTAGCAAGATCACGACGGTGCTGGCCAAAACCGCGCCCGTGGCGAGCACCGGCAGGACGCCGGCGCCGGCTACCGCCATTATCGCTACTCCAGCAAACATTACGGTCAGCAAAGACGCCCCGACTAATAAAATTAGGCGCCAGGGCCCGCGGGCCGGTATCCGAATCATTCGAATTTGCTGAAAATCGCCGTCAACTGCGGTTTCGGTGGGTGGCCAAAGAAACCCAAAGATCGGCCGGCGCGGGTCCTTCATCATGAGGCAACTCCCAAGGCGCGCAGAAGTGCGGCACTAATTGCAGCAACGAGTACGACCACCAAGAATGGTGCACGCAGTAATAGTGCTACAACGGCAACCGCAACACCTGCCACGCGGGCATCGATGACCAGTGATTGTCCGTCGCCAAATGCCTGTACCGCAACCAGCGCAGAGAGCATTGCAATAGGTAATAGTGCTGCGACACTTCTAATCATTGGGCGATCAAGGAGTGTCGGTGGCAAGATGAAACCAAAGAGCTTTTCCAAATAGCACCCGAGTGACCCGAGCAGAACCGCAGCCCAAATCATGTTCGATCCCGTAAGCGATACCCGGCGAAGACGGCAATTAGTGCAGATGCAAGAACCGGCACCCCTGAGCGTGTTAGCGGAGTCAGAACCAGCGCGACGGTGGCACCCCCAGCGGCAATTGCCCAGGCGGTGCGATCGCGCAACCTGGGCCAAAGGAGAGCGAGAAAGCCGGCGGGGATTGCTGCATCGAGGCCGAGCACCGCTGGGTCACCGATTGCCGAGGCGCCGAGTGCACCAAGTAGCGTCCCGATATTCCAAAGTACATAAACCGAAATTCCAGTTGCCCAAAATGCGTGACGGCTGTGGGTCGCGGGGTGATCATGTGCGATTGACATCGCGGTTGATTCATCAATTGTCAATTGCGCAGCCACCGGCTTGAGTAGGCCGCGTAAGTTCAAAGTTGGGGCAATGTGCAAGGCATACAGTCCATTACGGGCGCCAAGAAGCCAGGCGGTCAGTACGGCGGCTATTGCACCACCGCCAGCCCCCAGGACTCCAACTAGCGCAAACTGAGAGGCCCCGGTGAACATGAGGAGTGAAAGTGTCTGGGTCTGCAGTGCGCTCAGCCCGCTAGCAACGCTAATGGCGCCGAAGGAAAGCCCATATGCGCCGGTTGCCAGGCCGATGCCTATTGCACTTGTAGTTATTGGCCGCTTACTGCCCTCAGGTATATTCGTCAAGGATTTCCTTCGCACGTGGCGCCGCGGCAGCAAGGTCACCAGGCACTAGTGAGAGCCGGGTACGCCGTTCGAGAACATCGTCAATTGAACGGGCACCTTCGCAGCGAACCGCGAAAACCAGTTCAACACCGCGGACCCCGACTTCCGGGGTAAGTGGCTCAAGTAGCTCAGGGTGTCCGTCGGCAAGTGAAGCAACCCGCGCGGCCTCGGCGCCATATCGACGGATCAAACGGGCTGGCAGCGCTAGTGCGGGAGGTGCTGCCCCGGCGCCTACGAGAGCGACCTGCGTCGTTCGGCAGGGTTTGTCACTGATCAGATCGACGGCATCTTGGGCCATTCGTCGGTACGTCGTGAGTTTGCCCCCGGTTACCGTGATGACTCCGCTTTCGCCGCGGCGTACTAAGTGTCGGCGCGATATGTCTGAGGTCTCACCATTAGGGGCTTGTGGTGGTGCCACTAATGGGCGCAGCCCGGTGAAGGCTCCCACGGCGTCACTTGCGGTGACCGGAGTCTGCAAGACGCGTGAGACTTGCGCCAAGATCCAGTCGATGTCCTCCTGGGGTGTGCAGGGCACATCGGCAATCGGGCCGGGCTCATCGATATCGGTGATACCGGCAAGGAGTAGACCATCTGGTCTGGGTAACACAAAGCAGTAACGTCCATGCATTTCCGGAACTGGAATTGTCATCGCGGCTCGCGGTCGTTGCAATGTCTCAGCGCGCAGCACCACATGCGTCCCGCGCGATGGGGTTATCACTACCTGCGGATCAAATGCTTCAGCCCAAACCCCTGTTGCACTGATCACGTGTTTGGCGTGTACCTCGATTTGCTCATTCTCGTCGTTGACAGCACTGACACTCACACCGTCGGCGGACAACACTCGGTATCCGTTAAGAATCCGTGCACCGTATGCGGCCGCTGTTCGAGCAACCGCAACAACTAGGCGCGCATCGTCTTCCAAAAGTCCATCCCAAGCCAATAGCCCACCGCGCACCCGCGCACCATCAATGGCCGGCAGCAACCGGCGGGTCTTTGCGGGGCTTATTACATGTGCCCCCGGCAGCACCTGTCTGCTGGTTCGAGAAAGTGCGCGCAGTGCATCTCCGGCCGCGAAGCCCGCGCGCGTCAGAACCGCAGAGCCAAAGCTGGTGTCGTTCATGATCGGCACCACCTGTGCGAGCGCGTGCACTAGATGGGGGGCGATATTTGTCATCAGGTGGCCGCGCTCGACGGCGCTTTCCCAGGCGACATCAACTTGTCCGTTTGCTAGATACCGAAGGCCTCCGTGTACCAATTTGCTCGACCATCTCGAAGTGCCAAATGCCAGATCATTGGACTCAAGTAGCAGGACCGAAAGGCCGCGGGTTGCGGCATCTAGTGCGATTCCCGTTCCAGTGATGCCACCGCCGATGACAATTACGTCAAAAACGGTGGTCGCGAGGGCGCTTTCATCCTGGCGGCGGCGAGCGGGGGAGAGGTCGGCCAGTGGATCACCCACCGGGAGGAAGTCCACGCTCATATGTGTCAGGCTTTCATAGTGACCGTTAACCCACTAGCACTGACCCCGGACATCGCTGATCGGTTCACCCGTTGGGGGCGGTCCCCGAAACCGGCAGCCCTGAGCCAGCTCGCCCAGGCGTTCTTGGAATCCCAGGTTGGAGCCGGTGTGTTCGTTGCACCGACACCCGTGGCCAAGGATTTGATCCCGGAGTCCAGGCTCCCGGCCGCCGCGCTCGCGGCCTTGATTGCTGCGCTCGGAGAGTCGCAGGTACTACTTGATCCCATGGCTCGGCTGCTACACAGCCGAGGGATGTCTTATGTAGACATGCTCCACCGGCGTGGCGCCGATACCAGCACCGTGCCAGCCGCCGTGTTGCAGCCAACAAGCCATGATCAAGTGTTGGAGGTGCTTCGCATTTGCGTCGAACACCGGATATCGGTGGTGCCGTATGGCGGGGGCACCTCGGTTGTTGGGGGAGTCACCAGACCAGCCGACCCGATTGGCATCGTTATCAGTTTTGACGAACTCAGTGCGCTCGTCTCACTAGATGAGGTGTCGGGTCTGGTTCGAGTGCAACCGGGAATGACCGGGCCGGTTCTAGAACGCCTGCTGGGCGCCCGCGGATTCACCCTTGGCCACCTGCCGCAGTCATGGGAGCGTGCGAGCATAGGTGGGTATGCCGCAACTCGATCCGCCGGGCAGGCATCAACTGGTTATGGCCGAATTGACGACATGATTGAGTCGGTGACTCTCGCCACGCCAATTGGTACTTGGTCCGCGGGCCGGGTGCCGGCGAGTGCTGCCGGGCCAAACTTGATGCAACTTGCCCTTGGAAGCGAGGGGGCATTTGGCATCATCACCGAAATCACCCTGCGTGTGCGGCGCCTTGCTATCGCCCGTCGCTATGAAGGGGCGATTGTCCCTTGTTTTGCAGCGGGAGTCGATGCCTGCCGCGAGTTGGCGCAACTTGGGTTAACCAGTGCGGTGATAAGGCTTTCTGATGAAGCCGAAACCGTTGCAACACTTGCTATGTCGGGCCCCACCGGGGTTAAACGCAAAATATTTGACCGGTATTTAGCGGCCCGCGGAGTAGGCCAGGGTGCACTCTTGATTATGGGCTGGGAGGAGCATTCATCGGCGATTTTGACCGCGCGGCGCGATGCTGCGTGGGCGGTTTTGAAGAAGTTCGGCGTAGTTTCGCTAGGCAAGGGCGTAGGTTCAACTTGGGAGCATGGCCGTTACTCGGGCCCCTACTTACGTGACACCTTGCTAGACGGTGGCTACCTTGTTGAAACTTTCGAGACCGCAACCTCTTGGGTCGAACTGCCAAACCTTCATGAGGTTATTCGGCGGGCAGCACTTGACGCTCTGCAGGACCCTGAGCACACCCCGTATGTCATGTCTCATATCTCGCATGTCTATGAGACGGGAGCCTCGCTTTACTTCACGGTAATCGATAGCGGAGGAGCAGGCTCAATCAAACGTTGGCTGGCAGCGAAAGCCGCGATAAGTTCGGCATTGCATCCGGCAGGGGGCACAATTACCCACCACCACGCTATTGGCCGCGATCACGCGCCATGGTTAGGTGCCGAAGTTGGCCCGGTTGGGATGGGGCTATTGAGGGCCATCAAATCCGAGCTTGACCCGACGGGGATCATGAACCCGGGTGTACTTATTCAAGTCACGGATTAAGTGCTTAGCGTGAGGGGGCGCGAGCAAAACCTGCTCAGTAACTCCCGAAACGGGGACAAAGCCGGGGGTGCGCTGTTAGCCTGAAAGCGCGCGAATTCAGGTACGGGCCGGCGGGAACGGGGGATCCGCCGGGATATTTACTACTCAATCAAGGTGCTATCTCGATATCGGTTACCAGCCGAACTTCGCGCAGCACTATGTCATCGCTGATGACGCGATCGCGGTATGCCGAGTCCGGGCCCCAACCACTTACGCTGAAAAATGCCCTTGAAAGTTCATCGGCCAACGGGAGCCAGGTAATTAGTGTCTGGCTTCCGCTAGCACGCAACTGATCAACGGTGGCAGCTAAAAGCCTTGACCCATGCCCTTGACGTATGCAATCGGGATCAACAACTAGTGCGAGCAACTCCGCGGTGGTGGGGCCAGCATCTGGATCATTACTTGGTCCGAAAGCGGCGTAGCCGACCAGCGCATCGGAGCCACTTGAGCCATCGAGTGCGACCATGAGGCGGTGGTTTGGTGTCGGGGGGTTCAATATTCCTGACGCCCAAGTGAGAGCTAGGTCACCTGGATCAAGGGCTGCAAGTTCAGCCGCTGGCAAAATATTTGAGTAGTTAACCTGCCATGACCGGATTTGGACCGCAGCGATGTCATCAACATCTGAGGTTCTGGCGGGTCTCACTCCGGTCGGCACGAATACATTGTGCCGTGTCGTAGGCGCGCGCACCAACACCGGTTTCGGTCCTGTTCCCCGATAGGGTGACCCACGTGATTGAGATTCCAGGGCTGTTATTTCGTAGCGACATCACCGTAGAACTAGTTCGAGCGGGTGCAAGTGATGCCGATGTGGTCTTCGCGGCCCGGGTATCAACCGTCGGTGAGCAATCACTCGATGATCTAAACGCCGACCCCGCGTCGGCGAAGGGGCTGATCAGTTATTTGATGCGCGAGCGTCACGGCAGCCCATTCGAACACAATTCGATGACATTCTTCGTTCAGGCACCAATTTTTGTCTGGCGTGAGCATATGCGCCATCGCGTTGCCAGTTATAACGAAGAGTCGGGCCGCTACCGCGAGTTGCAGCCGGTTTTTTATGTTCCTGATAGAGAGCGCAATGTACTTCAGGTCGGTAAGACGGGTTCCTACGAGTTTTTACCCGGAGATGATGGGCAATACGATTTGATCGACTCCACTATGCGTGAGTCTTGCCGGCAGTCCTATGTGGCTTACCAAGATCTGCTAGCGGCCGGCATCGCCCGCGAGGTGGCGCGCATGGTGCTTCCGGTTTCGATCTTTTCGAGTGCATATGTGACCATGAACGCTCGGGCGCTGATGAATTTCCTGTCCCTTAGGCGCAAGGCGGAGGCCTCCCAATACCCGTCGTACCCGCAGCGCGAGATCGAGATGGTGGCTGAAAAATATGAGGAGAAATGGGCGGAGTTGATGCCCCTTACGCATGCAGCGTTTGTCGCCGCTGGGCGCGTTGCGCCTTGACGATAGCCTTCACCTATGCCCGGTCCTAGTACTGCTAGCCACCCCTTTGGGGTGATGTTGACGGCGATGATCACCCCGATGCATGCCGATGGCAGTGTTGACCTTGATGGTGCCCAGCGTTTGGCCACCCATCTGGTTGACAACTTGGCGCACGACGGCTTGATCATCAATGGCACCACCGGTGAGTCAGCCACGACAACTGATGAAGAAAACTTCGATCTGATCCGGGTGGTGGTTGAGGCCGTTGGTGATCGCGCGACGGTGGTTGCCGGGGTCGGGTCAAATGACACGGCGCACTCGGTTTTCAGCGC
The DNA here is from genome assembly GCA_037138935.1 of Actinomycetes bacterium. Taxonomy (GTDB): domain Bacteria; phylum Actinomycetota; class Actinomycetes; order S36-B12; family S36-B12. The sequence goes on along the minus strand of JBAXHK010000032.1, from coordinate 1,754 downwards.
AAAGGGGGCCCTAAAAGTTGGTGCCCATGCGGTGATGGCGGTCAGTCCGTACTACAACCGCCCGCCGCAAGAGGGGCTAATCCAGCATTTCAAAGCGATAGCTGATGCAACAGACCTCCCACTTATTGTCTATGACATCCCAAAGCGCACCGGGGTGGCGATCGAAACTGAAACCTTGGTTCGTATCGCCGAGCATCCGCGGGTTATTGCCTATAAGGATGCGAAGGGTGATCTCGACGCGAGTCAATGGGGGATGGCACGAACCGACCTAGCTTGGTACTCCGGTGACGATATTTTGAATCTTCCGCTACTTGCACTTGGTGCCGCCGGGATGATCTCAGTTGTTGGCCATTTAGTCGGAGATCGGCTAAAGCAAATGGCAATGGCCTATGTCGCTGGCGACGTAACCAAAGCCCGTGAAATTAATCAGAGTTTGCTACCGGTCTACACCGGGGTGTTTCGAACCCAGGGGGTAATTTTAATCAAGGCGGCGCTCGGTGAACTCGGCCTTCCCGCCGGGCCGGTGCGGTTGCCCTTGGTTGATGCGAGCGCGGCGCAACTGGCCGTGCTGCGGGCTGATCTTGCCGCGGGCTTGGTCAGCGGGTTCACCGAATGAGTAGAAGTGAGCTACCTTCCCCACCCGCATTACCAAGTGGTGGATTACGAATTTTCGCCCTAGGTGGTTTGGGCGAAATTGGTCGTAACATGTCCGTCTTTGAATTCGATGGCCGGTTGCTGATTGTCGATTGCGGAGTGCTCTTTCCTGAAGAGTCACAACCTGGGGTGGATTTGATTCTGCCTGATTTTGGGCCGATCAAGGAACGCCTTGCTGATATCGAGTGTGTTGTTCTAACACACGGGCACGAAGACCACATCGGTGCAGTGCCGTATCTATTGCGGTTGCGCGAAGATATTCCGTTACTTGGTTCGCGCCTGACTCTCGCGCTACTCGAAGCGAAGTTGAAGGAGCACCGCATCAAGGCGGTGACCCTTGATGTTAAAGAAGGCCAGCGCGAGAAGTTGGGTCCGTTTGGTCTTGAATTCTTGGCTGTCAACCACTCCATACCTGATGCACTTGCGGTTGCAATAACCACGCCGGCCGGTGTGGTGCTGCACACCGGTGACTTCAAAATGGATCAAGTGCCACTAGATATGAGGATTACCGACCTCAACGGATTCGCTCGACTAGGTGACGCTGGGGTTGATCTATTGATGATCGATAGCACCAATGCCGAAGTCCCGGGTTTTGTCCCGAGTGAGCGCGATATCGTCCCGGTTTTGGATGCGGTATTTCTGCGGGCCGAAGGCCGCATCATCGTGGCGTCCTTCGCATCGCATATTCACCGCGTGCAACAGGTCATCGATATGGCCGCATTACATGGCCGAAAAGTGGCGTGGGTGGGCCGATCGATGATTCGAAATATGGGTATTGCCCGGGATCTTGGCTACCTAAAGATTCCAGGCGGGTTATTGGTTGCCGTTGATGACCTTGCGGATTTGCCTGACGATGAGACGGTGCTGATATGTACCGGTTCACAGGGGGAGCCGATGGCGGTGCTCTCGCGCATAGCTAACCGAGATCATCCAATTAGTGTTGGGCCGAGTGACACCATTGTTCTTGCTTCGTCATTGATTCCAGGCAATGAGAATGCGGTGTTCCGGGTGATCAATGGACTCTCAAAACTCGGCGCGCATATCATCCACAAAGGCAATGCGCTGGTGCATGTCTCAGGCCATGCTGCAGCCGGTGAGTT
>JBAXHK010000031.1:0-9512 GCA_037138935.1 Actinomycetes bacterium | reverse complement strand
GGGACAAAGGCCACGGTTAAGGCCGTTTTACCGGAGTCGATGCGCGACTTGGGCGCGCAGGGGATTTTGTCCAACGCCTACCACCTATACCTGCAGCCGGGATCTGACATCGTTGAAGAGGCGGGCGGGCTAGGTGCATTTATGAACTGGCCCGGCCCGACATATACCGACAGCGGTGGCTTTCAAGTGCTCTCGCTCGGAGTTGGATTCAAAAAGGTATTGGCGATGACCGCTGAGACCGTTCAGTCCGATGACGTCATTGCCGAAGGGCGCGATCGCCTCGCGCATGTGGACGATGACGGGGTCACTTTCAAGTCTCACCTTGATGGTTCGATGCACCGGTTCACTCCAGAGATCTCAATGCGCGTACAACATGAGATCGGCGCAGACATCATGTTTGCCTTTGATGAGTGCACCACGCTGCTAAATACTAGGGAGTATCAAGAGCGCTCATTGGATCGAACCTATGCGTGGGCTATTCGCTGTATTTCAGAACATCTTCGCCTAACCGCTGAACGGTCGAATAAGCCGTATCAGGCGCTTTTTGGAGTGATTCAAGGTGCGCAGTATGAGGATCTGCGGCGCAAGGCAGCGCGCGACCTAGGCGGCTTGGACTTTGATGGATTCGGCATCGGGGGAGCACTCGACAAATCGCAATTGGGCACCATCGTGCGCTGGGTTAATGAGGAGCTACCGGAGAACACACCGCGACACCTCTTGGGTATTGGCGAGCCCGATGACCTTTTCACCGCCATCGAAAATGGCGCAGATACTTTTGACTGTGTTGCCGCATCGAGGGTTGCGCGCAATGGTGCGGTCTATAGCCGTAGCGGCAGGTATACTGTCTCAAATAGCAAGCACCGTAGGGCGTTTGCGCCGATCGACGAGGAATGTGACTGCTATACCTGCGCCAACTACACGCAGGCCTACTTACACCACCTGTTCAAAGGCAAAGAAATTCTGAGTTCGATGCTCGCGACCATCCACAATGAGAGATTCATTGTGCGCCTGGTTGACGATATTCGGGGGAGCATCGTGTCGAATAACTTTTATGAGTTCAAGGCTGATTTCTTAGGGCGGTTTAAGGCAAAATGATTGGGCGCCAAACGCGGAGATTATCCGGCTGGCGCCCAACCCAATTTCGATATTCGGTGAGGTGTACCTACCCGCGGTAAATGCTCTTGGGGACTAGGCACGTGATGTCGTATGGGCCGGAGCGATATGGCCCGAACTGGCAATCGGTCACAAATGTTGAAAGTCGATATGAACGGTCTGCGGTGATATTAAGTTTACTGGAAATCTTCTTTATCGAAGCCATTACCGCGGCTTTTAGCGCAATCATCGGATCAGCGTTGGAAGCATGAGTTACCCAAAATTCCGAGTTGTCCTTTTTAGGCAATGGATTGGCGGCTGGTGCATTCCGATCCTTGGGTATGACGCAGTAAGTGCCCAGTACGATATCAACTACTTCAGAAATCGGGCAGTTCCACGTCTTGTACATAAAATCAGTGGCTTGAGTCTTGGTCATCTTGAACTTCTCCATGATGAGCCTGGTTGTCTCAGTCTTCAGGGCGGCCACCGCTAACTGCAGGGTGGTGTCATACCCAATGGCCGTGTAAGTGGTTGGGTTTTCGACAATGGGCCAAGTGACCTGGGGTTGGTCCTTGATTAACGTGATCGTGACATTCAATTCCGGGAAGGCCGTCTCAAGGGCATCAAGATCGAACTCTCCATTGCCTTGAGCAGCATGCGAGTCACCTGTCCAAATCAAGGCTCCCGGCACGAAAACCGGAAGATATGTAGTAGAACCAACCTGCATTTCTTTTAGGTCGAGGTTGCCACCGTAGTCACCCGGTGGGACGGTGTTGCAGCTATTTGGCGCGCTACCAGGAGCAACGGTCTGTACGGTGCAAAGCGTCCCGGTTGAGTCCGCGTTGGGGCGGCCAACTGCCAAAATTCCAGGGAACGGTGCAAGCGGAATAACAATGTTCTTAGTGAACTTAGCCTCCATCTTGTCGTTATCTAGGTAATAGCTGTCGACTCGAGACGGGAAGATTTCGTGGAAGAGGCCACCTGTTGGCGAGCTGTTGTTGGTGGCATTGCTAAGCATCCGAATCTTGTTTATATGAACCGCTACTACGTCACCGGGCTCGGCGCCATTAACGTAAATCGGGCCGGTGACGGTATGCGGGCCGCGGCCTGGCACGGCGGTGTTGATCGTGACCAGCTGTTCGATTGAGATGCCGGGCACCACTTGACCATTGCCGGCACGCAATGTCTCAATGGCGACAGTGTCGCCTGAGTTAATGCGGAGCGCCGGCGTCACGGTGTTGTCAAAGACTCCCCATTGAGTGGTGGCAGGTGTTGCCGGTAGTAGCCACATCTTGTTCTTGCCGGTGCTGTAGGGCTTCGCCTCCATGTTCTGCTGGGCGAGTGGACCTGACAAATATTCAAGGGTCGTGGTCGGGTAAGTCGGTAGCTTGGTTGGCCACGGCGCGCACACCTCCACTTCGCACGCTGCAGCCGAAGCTGCACCCGCGAAAATAGTGGCGAAAGCGGCCATGGCGGCCACTCCGGCAAAGATTCTAGATCCGGTTGCACGTGCTTTCATGGCGGAGCCTTTCTATCGTCAGGGGGAGTGCTCTAGGGGGACGAAGTTTAACATTTTGCGTTGAATTTCGGGGCATACCCAGTTGTTTTTGTGGAATTTGGCAAATCAGTAGGTGGGCTCGCGCTTTTTGACCGCGGCAATTACCCGGTAGGTGATTGGTAACAAGACGACTTCGAGGAGGGTCTTGTAGATGTATCCAACGATCACATAGTTGATGAATTCGCCACCGGTGATAATTCCGTAGAACGCAATCGTGCAAAAGACCACGGTGTCGGCTAATTCCCCGATGACCGTCGATCCGATCAAGCGTAGCCAAAGTGCTTTTTCTTGGGTGCGCTCCTTGATCTTCACCAGCACATAGGCATTGAGCAACTGCCCAACTAGATAGCCGCAAATACTTGCCAGCACAATTCGAGGAACAAATCCCAAAACAGCCTCGAAAGCTTCTTGGTTTGCATAACCGTCAGCCGGCGGGGAGATCTGCACCAGCCAAAAGGTGAGTGCTGCAAGTACGGCGAGGGCGAATCCGAGGTAGATGGCCCGCCTTGCTGCTTTGAGCCCGTAAACCTCGCTGAGTACGTCGCCGGTTATATAAACAAGCGGGAAGAGAACTGCACCACCGTCGGTGATGATGGGCCCGAATTCAATTAACTTGGTGGCCCCGATATTTGAGATTAGGAGCAAGCCACAAAAGACAGCGACGACGACCGGGTAGTAGCCGGTGGTGACAGTTGCGAAGTGGGTCGTAACACGAGCGTTGCTCATCGGGGGTTGGTTCACCTGGTGACGCTGCCCCATTGCATGATCACAATGCCGGCTATAACAATGCCCATGCCCCCGATGGAAACCGGGCTCATCTTCTCGCCGAAGATCAACCAACCACCAACGGCGGCGCCAACGGTGCCCAGGGCCGACCAAGTTGCGTAAGTGGGCCCAACTCCAAGACTTTTTAAGGTCTGGGCCAGTAACGTGAATGCCAATCCGTATCCGGCAACCACGATCAATGATGGCCACAGTCGGCTGAAACCGTCGCTAGCTTTGAGCGCTAGCGTGCCGGTTACTTCACTGACGATCGCCAGTAACAGCAGCAGATATGCCATCACGATCACCTCCTAACGTGCCCCCGGCAGGATTCGAACCTGCGACCGTCGGTACCGGAAACCGGCGCTCTATCCCCTGAGCTACGGAGGCGCAGAGCGACTTCGCTCAATGGCACATTGTGCCGCAGTGGGTGGCGCACAAGCTGTTGGGGTGCGTGCTCGTTGCACCTTGAGCTAGTGGCGGGTATCGAGTCCGCTATGGCCGCCGCCTACGTCGTCGTATGACCTTGGGTCTTCACTGGGCTCTAGATGGGTCTGAATGTGTGCCCCGGGTAGCGCTAGAGCGATTGCCGACTCGACTCTTTCGACTAAATCATGCCCGGTGGCGACCGTCCACTGGCCGGGTACCAGTACATGCAGTGAGACGAACCGCTGCTGGCCGGATTCTCGGGTCTGCAGGGCGTGAAAAGCCAGTTGGCCGGGTGGGTACTCGGCAACAAATGAGTTGACGACTTCAATGACGCGGGCTTCATCGGCGGCATTTAGTGCTCGATCCATCAGCCCGTGGACTGAATTGCGCACCAAGGTGAACCCCGTCCACAAAATATTCAGCCCGACTGCAATGGCAACTATTGAGTCCAGTGGCAGCCAGCCGGTGAGGGCAACTAACCCAACGCCGATCACGACGCCAATTGATGTCCAGACATCGGTGATCAAGTGCTTACCGTCGGCGATCAAAGTAAGTGATCGGTGTCTGCGCCCGGCCCGCAAAATCAGCCAGCCGACCGCGGCATTAATCGCTGTCGCAATGAGTGTGATGAGTAAGCCGACCCCGACGGCGTCAAGGGCCTCTGGGTGCAGGAGTCTTTCGACGGCGGAGTACACGATGACCATGGCAGCGACGAAGATCATCAGCCCTTCGATGCCCGCGGAGAAGTACTCCACCTTGCCGTGGCCGTAGTGGTGGGTGCTGTTTGCGGGGCGCGAGGCGATGGACAATGCGATTACGGCGATGATTGCCGCTACTAGATTTACCACCGATTCAAGGGCATCGGAAAGCAGGCCGACCGAGCCGGTCAGTAAGTAAGCCCAATACTTCAGTGCGATAGTCGCTAGGGCAGCGGCTATCGAGAGCCAGGCCCAAAGTGCCAAGGATCTTGGCCCGGTGATGCGACCAGTTATCGAACTATGGCTCACCGGGCAATCATGTCAGGTAAGCAGCGCCCTGCCCTGGTGAGTGCGCGATCTCGCGGTAGCGAAGGGTGCAACGATATGCCTGTGCACCCAAGAGTTGAGGCCGCAATCACCGACATTCGAGAAATCGGATTGCGGTTCACCGAACATCGAAACTCACTGGCTGCCGGCGGCTTGGCCTACTTCGTCGCCCTAGCGGTTGCACCCGCCGCCATAGTCATTGGTGCCTTGACCAGCCTGCTGCTTGGTCCTGATCAAGTGCGCGAAGCGATAAATTCACTAGCAGTGCAGGCCCCAAACGAAGCGGGTGCGCTAAAACCAGTTACTGATTCCCTTATTGCTGCTACCAAGCATTCATCCGTGGGTGGAGTTACCGCTACGTCTCTAGTCGGTGCGCTGGTGGCGATCTATGCCGCTTCTAAAGTTGTTTATGGGTTACGTCTGGCACTCGACGGCGTATTCGAAACAACAGCCAAACGCCGGGGAATTTTAGGACGCGTTATAGCGACGTTGATCACCTTGATTGGCATGGTGGTGGTGGTTGGTGTCTTTGTTGGCCTGACGGTATTGCCTCAAATTCTGTATTGGCTGGGATTTACGGACTTGCGGGTCTTTTCGGGGATTGGGGTAATTGACTGGGTAGTTGGCGCACTGCTCATTTGGCTGGCGACAAGGTGGGTCATGCAGCATGCACCGAATAACCCAAGGCCGGTTCGCCTGCTCGCCCTCGGGCCGATCGTCACGACAATATGGTTGCTGTTCGTTAGCGCCGGACTTGGGGTCTATGCAAATTTGTCGACAACCCTTGGTTCGGCCATTGCCGTATTTGGCGGGGTTGTGGTTTTTTTGCTCTGGTTTTATGCGGGGTTCCTGGGCCTGCTAGTAGGTGCCGAGATTGAGGCGCAATGCAAGCGTAAAAGTGATCTGGCAAAATAAATTTGAGAGGCCTGTGGCGCGTGTTACCAGAGTCAAGTTAAAAAGCCAATCCTGACAATTTCCTTACAAGACTCGCCGCATTTGATGTTTGACCTGATCAAAATGTAGGTACATCAGTAAGTGTCACTAACGAATCGGGGGATTAGGAAGTGGCATAAGTGAAGGGCCCCGCCAATCGGCGAGGCCCTTCACGTTAAGCAGGTTCAGCTAGCCAACGGTAACTTTGTCAGCCTGTGGGCCCTTGGGGCCTTGAACGATCTCGAACTCGACTGCCTGGTTCTCTTCCAGTGAACGGTAGCCGTCCGACTGGATTGACGAGTAATGGACGAAAACGTCCGGTCCGCCGTCAGCCTGGGCGATAAAGCCGTAGCCCTTTTCAGCGTTAAACCACTTCACGGTGCCTTGAGCCATGGTGCACATTCTCCTTGCGCGGAACGTCGCGACGGACGGTCGCCCGTCGCGTGGCCTAGCCGTTCAAACCTCGTCCCGTCATCTGTGCACGTGCTCAGAAACTCGGGCACCCACCAAAGTGGGCACCATAGAACGGTGGTGCTGATCTGGCCTTGCCTAATTGGAGCATAGCCGCTGGCCCCCTGAGAATAAGTAAAAATGGATAGATACGCTCCACCAGTGACTCCAGAGGACCTAGCGGTGAGCGTGCGAGCCGCGGCCTTGGAGTGGGTATCCCAGTCCGGCCTGGTACTAGAAATCCCGGCGGAGTTGAGGCTGGAGCGCCCCAAATCACGTGAGCACGGGGATTATGCGACCAATATCGCCCTAGCACTAGCCAAGGCTGCCCAGTTGGCCCCCCGGGTAATTGCCGAATCCTTGGCGCCCCTGATCGCTGAAATTCCCGGGGTCGCGGCGGCTGAAATTGCTGGGCCGGGATTCATCAATATCCGTCTCGATAGTGCCACTTTGGGTCAAACCGCACAGATTATTGTCGAGAAGGGTGCCGCCTATGGCACCGGTACCGCCCTTGCCGGACAGCAAATCAACCTCGAGTTCATCTCAGCGAACCCCACCGGCCCGTTGCATCTTGGTCACACCAGATGGGCCGCGGTGGGTGATGCCATGGCCCGGGTACTTGTTGCCGCCGGGGCTCACGTTTCGACCGAGTTCTATATCAATGACCGCGGTGTGCAGATGGATAAGTTCGGCGCATCTGTAATGGCATCGGCACATGATCAAGTGATCCCCGAAGACGGCTATAAGGGTGCTTATATCCATGATCTTGCGGCGGCCATTGTCATTGCGCGCCCGAGCATCAAAGAGTTACCGATCGAAGAACAATTCATCGCATTTCGTGAAGCCGCCTACGCTCTTCAGCTAAAGCAGCAGCAGCAGGTTCTTCAACAGTTCCGGACACATTTTGATTTATGGGCATCTGAGCGTGCGCTGCATGAGTCAAATTCGGTTGAGCACGCGATGGATCGGCTGCGAGCACAGGGCCATGTGTATGAGCTTGATGGCGCAGTGTGGTTGCGAACTACTGATTTTGGTGACGATAAAGACCGGGTATTGATCAAAGCCGATGGCGAGTACACATACTTTGCATCCGATACCGCCTACTACGTAGATAAACGTGAGCGCAACTTTGATATTTGTATTTATCTACTCGGTGCAGATCATCACGGATACGTGAATAGGCTGCGGGCCGTTGCGGCTTGCAACGGTGATCAACGAGATCAGGTAGAAGTCCTGATTGGGCAGTTGGTAAAAATCACTCGTGGTGGTGAGGAAGTAAAGCTGTCAAAACGAGCCGGCAACATCGTGACCCTTGATGAGTTCGTTGACGAAGTGGGGGTCGACGCCGCAAGATACTCGCTGATCCGGTACCCGGTGGATTCTCCGTTGACCCTTGACCTTGAGGTCATCACGCTGCGCAGCAATGACAATCCAGTTTTCTACGTCCAGTACGCCCATGCGCGCATCGCTTCGGTACTGCGTAACGCTGCCGAGCTTGGCATAGCTTGGCGAGACCTTAATTTTGACGGTGGCTTACTTTCACATGAGCGTGAGAATGAACTCCTTGGCGCACTCGCCGAGTTCCCGAGAGTTGTGGCTGGCGCGGCTGAGCTTCGCGAACCCCATCGGGTAGCTCGCTATCTTGAGGATTTGGCATCGATCTACCACCGCTTCTACGACAGTTGCCGGGTTTTGCCACGCGGTGATGAGGAGTTAACTTCGGAGCAGGTGGCGCGACTTTGGCTATGTGCCGCGACCCGGCAAACGATTTTCAACGGCCTGCAATTGCTCGGGGTCAGCGCACCTGATCGCATGTGACCGGCTATCGAATACTCTGCGCCTGTGCTCAACTCCGAGTCTTCGCTCAGCGCCATTCGCGCTGCTGACTTTAATCAGGCGATCTGGCCGAAGTCGGCGCTGCGTAATATCGCGGGCGCCCTTGAGATTGCCGGCGTGGATTGTCGCGATTTAGTTGCGGAGTATCAGTCGCCGGTGTACCTACTTGATGAAGGGGATGCTCGAACAAGGGCCCGCCTCTTTCGTGAGGCCTACGAAACTGCTGGTGCAAGTATCGTTTACTACGCGGCTAAAGCGTTTCTAGCAACGGCAATCGCGAGATGGGTCACCGAAGAGGGCCTTGGCATTGACGTTGCATCTGGCGGTGAGCTCGCGGTAGCTCTGCGCGCAGGGGTGCCAGGGCACCGCATATTGATGCACGGTAATAACAAGTCTATGGCTGAAATTGAAATGGCGTTGGCGGCCGGAGTTGGGCGCATCGTCATTGATTCATTCGATGAGATCGTGCGCGTAGCTGATGCTGCGACCCGAGCTGGCATCGTGCAGCAGGTTTTGGTCCGGGTAACTGTTGGGGTGGAGGCGCACACCCACGAGTTCATCGCCACGGCGCACGAGGATCAAAAGTTTGGGCTCTCGGTTGCGTCAGGTGATGCGGCCGAAGCAATTAGGCGCATCGTGAAACTGCCGTCACTGTCTTTTGCTGGATTGCATTCACATATTGGTTCGCAGATTTTTGACGCATCCGGCTTTGATGAGGCCGCTCGGCGAGTAGCCGCCTTCACGAGATCACTTCGTGATGATCAAGGGGTGGTTGTCCGAGAATTCAACCTAGGCGGTGGCATGGGCATCGCTTATGTCGAAGGTGATGATCCCCTTGAGGTGGCCGCGATGGCCCAGCAAATCTGCTCGGTCGTGCGCGCCGAATGCGAATTGGCCGGTATCGAGCTGCCCGAGTTGGCATTTGAGCCCGGCCGAGCAATTATCGGGCCAGCCGGAGTGAGTATCTATGAAGTCGGCACGGTAAAGCCAATTGAACTCGATAGTGGTGTTATCCGTACCTATATCAGCGTTGACGGTGGGATGAGCGACAACATTCGCACGGCCCTTTATGGCGCGGATTACTCGGTGGTGCTGGCTTCTCGGCTATCAAGTGCCGAACCCATGTTGACCCGGGTGGTGGGTAAACATTGCGAGTCGGGCGACATCGTGGTGCGTGATGCCTGGCTCCCCTCGGATATCGCACCGGGTGATCTATTGGCGGTGGCGGCAACCGGCGGGTTGCGAGCGGCGACCGAGGCGGATGGCTGGCGTCTGGCCGTTCAGGCGTGGACCTTCCGCAGCCTGACATTCTGTGAGACGGTGGACCAGGTGAAGGCCCTCGGCGTGAAGTTTATCGAGAGGTACCCCGGCCAGAAAATCGGGGGCGGCATCGACCACGGATTCCAACTTTGTCTGCAAAGCCATAG
>JBAXHK010000030.1:0-9523 GCA_037138935.1 Actinomycetes bacterium | reverse complement strand
ATCGACGTTTCTTCTCCAAGTTTCGGAAAGATGAACTCAGAAATAGTTTGACCGGTTTCCTTTAAAAAGGCCCTTGTCGTTGCTGCCATTGGCCCCCAGAAGAAAAACCAAATGAGGAAGATTACGAGTGCAAGAATTATGTAAAGCAGGTAGCTTTTCCTCCACGCCTGCCGGACTGGTGAAGAAGTTCCACCTGGCTTATCGGCCCCTGTGGCCTCTTTTATTACTGGCGGCACGGGCGCGAGGCGATAAGTGGATAGGTAAGTCCCGCACCATTCGCAGTAGGCGTGGTCAATTGGATTTTGGTGGCCGCAGTGGGGACACTCTACCGCGGGGCCGCGGGTGTTTTCCTCAGAAAGAATTGAGCGCCGAGTGCGTTGCTGTTTCTCCTCTTCCTCTTGTGGGAGTTCTGCAACAACGTCAACGGTGGGATGCGCAGGAATAACATTGACATTCGATTCTTCTTGCGTGACAAGAGCGGCCGCAGGTGAGAGGTCACCGTCGCCGGTAGCCACTGCTGGGTCGGTGCTTGTAGTTGTCGCACTCGGGTCGGCGGCCTTTGGAGCTTTAGGGTGCCGCCAAAATGCCCACCAAGGTATGGGCTTGGTGTCAACCGGCCCAGATCCGTCGTCAACTGAGTCATCATCAACTGAGTCGTCCTGGTGATGACCAAGGTGCAAGCCGTGGAAGCGATGATGGGGTGCGTCCGCTGGCAGGGGTTCAGCTTCGACAGGCTCCTCAGATGTTTGCGTCACCGCTGGTTCGACAACCACGACGGGTTCGGTTGGCTCGGGTGCGGGCGGCTTTGGCTCGGGCACCGTGGAGGTTACTTCTGTGGGGCTCCAGGATGGTACGCCCATGAACTCTAGGTAGGCACCACATGTGGGGCAGTAAGGGTTCCAGTTGGTTACTGTTCCGCAACGCTTGCAGGTGATATTCGGGTTACTAGGAGGCGCGACAGGCGCCGGGTCAGCGTCAGTCTCGGGTGCAGCCACGGGGTCAGCCTCTGCTACGGGCGGTTTCGCGGGTGTCGTTACTTCAGTATCGGCGGGGGCATTTTTGTCACCCTCATTTGGCAGGGGCGAATCACTCATGATGCAAATGAGCAGGCGCATAGTCCTTGATCAGTTGGATGATGTTGTCTAGCGAGTTCACACTGTCTTTAGCCGGGGTGATGGTCACAGTAGCGACCATGGGTGCCGCATCGGGCCAAGTCTCGGGGTCGGTCGCGGTGGTGCTCACTGTCACCCCACCGCCTTCCTCCAAAACGATGCTGTCTAGGTCAAATGGGAAAAAACGATCATGCAGTGAAGAAACCGTTCCGCGCCATGCTGACATTGCCACGGCGGTGGCGACCGAATGCCTAAGCCCCGGTATTGACAACTCATTCTCAGTATGGGAATTCACCCAGGTGGACAAATACCGCAGGAAATCATCGGGGGTAATCTCCGGATCAAAGTATGAGTCAAGGCAATCAAGAGTACTGATAATAGGTGCTAGGACTTCATCAAATGCAGGCATCATACGTTGAACAAATGTGTCTTGAGCCAACATTGGAGGGACGGCTTCAATTAGCGGGAAAGGGGTTTCCAAGTTTTCTATGTGTCCGCGTTGACCGGTCGGAACAATTTCTGTGCCCATGACTTGCATGGTGCCGCCACTGGACTCGCTCACTCGATAACCTCAATCTGGTTATCCATGTTGAAAATCAGTTGTAGGGATTCGGGCTGAATGCGATCTCCAGGCTCGCCTCTATCACCGGTTACCGGATCAACCGCGACCAACCTGATTAAGTCCGTGTAGGCAACCCCGGGCACATTTTGCAGAATTCCGTAGATGTCGCCGACCACGAGAGTCCTGCCGAAGGGCCACCCCGTCCCGGCGTAGCCGCCATTTACCGGGTGGAGAAAGTTGGTGATCGCGGCGTTCGCATCGGCGGTGACGCGGGCAGCCGTGCTGTTGTCTTTGGCGGCTAGCCGGACCATTACTGAGACACCAAGGTATTTCGGTGGCTCGATTCTTACGGTAGTTCCGATTAAGCGCCGCAGATCTAGGTAGTCCTTAAGGTCATGCAGAACCTCGATCGGCGGCTGCAAAGCTTCGAATGCAAAAGTACCGGGAGGCACCTGAGGGACCACAAGGACCAAGATGGTGCCCGGCTTGCCCAGCTCAGTAGCGTCGATACATTTGGTCCGTACGATCCCGGGGCTTGCCGCGCGAACTAATTGTTCGAAATCGAGAGCCGTCACCGCTCTATTTCTAGACCTTACGGTAAGTGCGGCCCGGTCCTTAAGGCTTTCTATCGACTCGGGGTCGACGCCGCCAATAGCAGGTTCGATGCTCTCAACCTTGGCAACGGAAGCGATATTGGTTCGCATAACGGAAATGGCACCGCGTTCGACGTTGCCTTGGATACCACCTCCAACAAGGTATTTAGGTACGCGTACCGTGCTGCCGCTAATCGGGGTAGCGCCGTAGTATCTCGGGCTCCCATCAGAATTTCTAATCATCGGGCCGAATCGCAATTGACCCTTAATATCATCGACCGTGAAGCACAAATCCGTTGAGACTGCCTCCGCAAAGCTTTCTACGCGCGTCCAGGTGGTCCAACCCTCGGGGCCGCTTACCTCGATAGTGAGGGTGTCCTGCCCGGAAACAAGCGGGAACCGATTCAACTGAAGGATTTCGCCGGGAGTTCCAGTAACGGTTCCAATAATTTCGTTGCTAATTGGTGTGCACTGAGAAACGTTAGTTATACCGCCGATCGTTGCAATGTCGATGCTTTTTATTTGAGGGGAGGATGTGTAGCGAGGTTGGTCATCTACTGCATCTACGACTCGCACTCGAATCCACCCTGCTGACAAACCAGAAAATGTAGAGAGTGCATGTTGATCGATGTAGATCTCAATTGTGCCTTTCTGGTTCAACCCGCCCGTGGTGTCCTTGATGAGGTGGATTCTTGTCCACTGCTGACCATCCCAACCTTCGGTGATTAGCGGTGGGCGAAGCGGATCCACACCAATACCTTCGATGCGGCAATCAACCGATATTCGCACTATACAATTTGGAGCCGCTTGGGTTAAGCCCACATAGAGCGCATCTCCAATTTGTGGCACGTCAGAGAAGCAGGAAAATTCTGAATGCTCTGCAATGCTTTGACCCTGAGGTACAGCTTCTTGCCCAACAGCTTGGGTGAGAATATACTGAAGTGACACGCTAACTAGATCAAGGTCGATCTGCGTCGAAAAACTTATTGGCGGCTCTTGTCCGCGGCGAGCCGTTGAAACCAGAGTCCCCGCAGGGATCAACACGTTGGTCGCCTTGGGCACGGCGAGCGAGAATCTAACCGGAGCTATCGCTGCTGATGGTGGTCGAAGCTGTTCACCCAACAGATCTAAGAACTTTATATAGTTCAGGTCTGGCACCCTGTTGAGTCGATAGATGAGTTGATCGACCATGAAGGCGAAGGTCTCGATCAGTGTCACGCCAGGGTCGGCGACATTGTTATCTGTCCATTCAGGGCACCTCAGTTGAACAAGACGCTTCGCCTCATCTACTAAGTCCTGAAACGACCTATCGTCGAGATTTGGTGCTGGAAGGCTCATTGGTCTTCCTCCCTGGGGATCACATAGAACGGAACGAGAAGGTTACGGGGGTCGTAATTGCCTTTTATTCGGTAGGTCACCTGAATGTTAATCACAGTTGGGTCGTCTCCGTATGTGGCACTGACATCAAGTATGTCAGCCCTAGTTTCCCAGCGGCGCAGTGATGCAACGACCTGTGCTTGCACCTGCCCGAGGAGTTCTAATGAAGTGGAATCAAACAGTAGGTCGTGGATACCGCAGCCAAAATCAGGGCGCATGGGGCGCTCGCCGTAGGCCGTCCCCATTATTAACCTGATTGAGCGGTCTATGTTGTCGGTGCCGCCGACCATGCGAATGCCGCCTTGGTCGTCAATGCCCATCGGGAAGCCGAATCCGCTACCCACGAAATCCTGTTTTGGCATCTGATTCACGCACCCAAACTTACGATGCCGCCAGCAATATTGATTTCGCCGGCAACCAGGCTAATCATGTCGGCTTCAATGGAAACTGAACCTTCGGAAGCGAGATTTATATCGCTGCCGGTTAGGGTGATGGCTCCTTCTGTAGTGATCTCGACGGCCCCCTCGGCGGTAATTGAAACGTCAGCACCGTTTATTTCGACGGCCCCTTCACCACTCAGAGTGACTTCGCTTGCGTTGATTACCAACGCACCTTCAGCATTTACAGTCACTTCGGAGTCGCTATTAATAATAATTGGCTGCCCTTCAATAGTGGTGATGCTAATCCCGGTCTCAGGCGATAATCTAACTATGCAGCTGGCGCCGAAAGTTGTTTGAATTGTAAGGCTTGAAGCTTCAGGATTGTCATTGAAAAGAAGTTGGTGGCCTTCACGCGAAGTGAATGCGCGCATCATGGGAGTGCCCTCAATTAGTTCGGCAGCGGGTACAGCTCCGAGTCGATCGGCGCTGTACAACCCACCCAGAACGTATGGCGAGTCGAGTTGGCCATTTTCGAAAGCGACCAGGACCTCATCTGTTGGTTCCGGCATTATTTGCATGCCGAGGCCCTCGCCAGCGCCGGCTTGCACAACGCGCGCCCAAGTGCTGATGAAGGTTTCAGACAGCCATGGGAAACTAAGCAGCACGCGGCCGAGAAACTCAGGGTCTTCGACATCGGTTACAATCGCCGGGTAAACCCCGTTGAGTTTGAATGTGGATTCCGCAGCCCCTTGCAAACCCATTAGGGTTCTGTCTTCATAGCCCGCGCACATTATTTGCGTCCGATAGCCGAAGCTTCGTGGTTCAAAGGTATGGGTTGCTGAAGTGACCGTGTACTCGCCGGTGAGGATGCCCGCCTTGCTAATGCTTATCGCTGAGTTTGGCATCAGAAATGGGTTGCCTCGCACGATCGCTTCGATGTTGGAGTACGAGCCGGCCAATCGAAAACCTAAACCAACAGATGCAGCCTCCGTTGCCGCTTCATTCTCGGCAATTCGTTCCAGGCTCACCAGCTGCGCGGTGGGCCCACCCAGCTCGGTCGCCAACTCCACCGGGAGCAAGACGTTTGCGGAGGCATCACTAATTGCCGGCCCCTCGCCAATGGCCGGAATCGCAAGTGATTGGTCCCAACCCCTGGTGGAGGCACTCGCCGTTAGGCCAGACCCTGAGACGGTGGCGCGTAGTGAGATGAGCCCGTCGTCGCCGATCACGATGGCCCGTGGTGACATCTCGACACCTATGGGGGGAGGGGCGGTTTCGGCAGGGGCCATCAATCCCCAATACAAACTGGGCAGGCCGACGGCTGGGTCAATTGAGATATAGGTGACGTAGCCAACCTCGCGAGCGAGGCGGACAATGAAATCCCAGTCACTTTCATTTGACTGAACCACCATCGTGTACGGAACTTCGGTTGGCTCGGCGACAGTTGCGATGGCATGTTCAAGGCCAACTGCCTCAACTATTTCTGAGTACAAACTGAGGGGGAAGCCGGTGGTCTTTCGGCCATGCAGCATCTTGTGCGCAACATCGTATGCACGAACAACACTGCGCACCCCAGAGGTGTGGTCAAATCGGAGTTCGATCGATTCGACTTGGCCACTAAATAGTGGTACGCCAATAATGTCCTCGCCGGAGATGGCGCGTATCTCAATTAGTACGCCAGCGACAAGGCCATTTTCCATCAGCACCCCCTGTCCTGAATCCACGAGTTCAATCTCGCAAAGCGAAGGCAAAAAAAGTTGCGACTCAATAGTGATGTTGCTGATCAACATCGCGCTTTGCTCTAGAAGAGGAACTTCGTTTACCAGTACGTGTAGTTGCACACCAGCGGTATTAAAAGGATTAGTACTCACTTCCCTTTACCCGGCTTATTCTTCGCGGCTAGCGGATTGCGCATGCGCGATTCAGGTGAAGAACGTGCCGAAGTCTTTACCAGCCCGGTTTCAGTCCGCTGGGGTAATTCGTCAGGTGCCGGGATAAGTAATTTTCGCCCTGGATCGACACGCAGCGGATCGTCAATGTCATTGGCCATCGCTATATCGCGCCAGCGGTTAGGGCTTCGGTACGTCCGGTAGGCAATGTGCGCCAGAGTGTCGGCCTCATGGACAAGTGCACTCTTGCGCGGCATCTCGCCGCCAGATGTGGGATTTTGTAGTGCATCGTAAACGGGGTACTGCTGAAGTTGTATCGAGCCCTCCGCTCGGATCGGTTGACCACCAGCATTAAATCTCGTGAATTTCAGATTTATGTCGGTTACATAAGAAACTGGGGAGATGAAGTCGCCCCAGACGAAGACAACGAGCGGTGAACTTCCGAAGCCTAATAGCTCACTCATAACTTCAACTTCGCAAAGGGAAAGTAACCGTTCAGTGGTTGGCAAAACCGATTGCCCAGCGGGGCCGTTACCAAGTGTTTCGCCGGCTGTTGAAGTATTTTCGGTAAAGTTTAAGTCAGAACTGGCGCCGTCCAGAATAAAGTTAAAGCTTAGATTTGTTGGGTTTGTGCCATTCCAAGAAGCTGGCCCGGACCCAGATGCCGTTGGGGACGGGTCGACCGTCCACGCCGCCGATTTTGTGACGGTCATTGAATCTGGTGGCACCCAAAACGTAATTGACGGGAATGGTCCAAGCATCCCGACCGCTTGCGCGGTAACACTGTTGAGTGAGGTACCAAGGGCGGCGGTTGTCGGGAGGGTCCACGAGGTGAGGGCTGCGAGTGCACTTGCGAGACCGGTTGATTCGCCGCTGCTACCGGGAAGGATTACTAACTTGCACGGCTGAACCGCCTCGGCGGTATCGATGCCTGGGGCAAGGCCGTCGGTATCGAAGTAACCAGAGTGGCTGAATGTGATGCTTTCGGTGATTACGGGTGGCGTTTCCGTGCCAGTAACAGTGGTGAATTGCGGTTGCGTCCAAGTTACCGGGTAGGCATTACGAAAGTTGTACGTTGCCTGCTGGAGAGTGCCGGAAGGGTTTAGATAATTTATCGAAATACCAACGGTCGTTCCCCCATATTGCTGGGCCAGTGCGAACCACTCTGGGATCCAACCGGATTGATTCGGTGTCCAGGGCCGAGAGAGTGTGACATTCCCGTATGCCAACTGACCAACGAGTTGAAATCTTGAAAGCTGGTACCCGCCAATTGCAGCATCCTGTGCATTGAGTGTCGTGTCACCCATCTGCAGGCTGTTCCAGTTGGCACCGAGGTTTTTATCCCCACCGACAATGTCAACACTCAAACTGAAACCAGCAAAATTGGTTGCTGTGAATCCCGGGTCAAACGGCATTGGGCTAGTCATGGCTTAATACTCCCGCATCAATTTGGATCGGCGCTCGCGATCTTTGAGAAGGTCGGCACGGAGCATGTTTCTAATCAACGGATATAGCGCGTTGGCATGCTGCTCTAACCAGCGCGCATCGGAAGTGAAACTTGTCGGTTGCGGTGCGACCGCTGATGCAGCGCTCGGCGCTTGCTCCTTGCGCTGTTTCGCCGGTGCAGCCTCCTTAGCGGCAGTTGAATGTTTGGTGCCCTGTGCGCGAGATCTACGCTGCACTTGTTCAGGTGCTGAAGGCTGGACAAATGGTGCCGGTGGCGCTGCGTTGAATTGACCAGCAGCACCTTGGCCCCCTTGAGTTTGACCGCTACCAATACGGCCTGCCCAGGTCGGTTGATTTCCCATCGTGCTGCCGAGGGCGGCCGGTGCAGCCACGGTTGGTAGCCGCCGTGGTGAAAGTACGACTTCATCGGGCTGGCTTTGTCCGCGGGCCAGCGTAATTTCCTGTGCTCCGGTGGCGCTGCGAGTAGGGGTTTGGCTCTCACGTCTAGCCGGGGTCATGTCGGATGTGGTTTGTGCAGCCGCCACTGGCATTGCAGGTGCGGGCGCCGCCGACGTTGACGAAAATGAGGGCGTGGATGAAACAGTTGGTGAAATAGTTGGTGAAAACGAAGGCTTAGGTGACGATGAGACAAGGGTTTCTGCGTGCAGTGCGCTGGCTTCAAGTTGTCGCCCAAGTGGGGTGTTCTCAGGTGGCAAGGTTTTTCCGTATTGCTTCTGTTGAACCACGTGTGTTAATTCATGGGCGAGTAATTGACGTGACTTATCTGAGATCAACGGGGTTGTCCCGGGAATGTGTATCGCACCTTCATGGGTAAAAGCATCGGCATTTAGCGCTTGCGCTTTCTTGTCAACGGCAGCACCCCGATGCAAAGCTACCGATGTTGGGCTAGCGCCGGCCACCGCTGAAACGGCAGCCCGCACATCGGCTGACACCGCATGTTGCTTGGGCGCTGGGGCTTGGCCTAAAGATTTGATGTTGTCCTTGGTAATGGTTGGAGTTTCACTTGATGAATCTCGAAGGGCTGTTGGCAGCTCGGCTGCCCGGGAGGGCGCAGCCATAGGGGAAGGAGGTACGGCGGCAGCTGCTGCTGCAAATGGCGTGCCTGAGGCCCGTCGCTGCACACCAGTAGCTGGCGGTGACGTCGACACGCTCGAGCTAGACGTACCCGAGCTAGACAAGTTGTTTTGCCTGCTCAGCGCACTAACACTCGCCGACGCCGAGGGGCTATTGGTATCCGAGGGCGCTTGTGCTCTTGGGGTAAGTGGAATCTGTAGTGAGTCTTGGTCGAGCTTCGGTGATGGGAGTTCGACGCTAGTGGGTGGTGAAACGGGCGCTTTTGACATTTCTGAATTTTCAGAAGCGGGCTGTGATGCAGCGGGCAATGACTGCGTTGGCCTGACGCCGGTCGCACTAGCAACCGGTGCACTAATTGGCGCCGCTGCCCTGGCTGTATCGGGATCCGTAGGGGTAGCCGCCCGGGGAATCACCGGGGAGGTGGGCGAAGTAGTTGGCGCTAGTTGCGCAACTGGTGTGCTGGTTGTTGGCGCTTGGGTGCGTGCGAGGAGCGCGGGCTCGGGTGAGTCCAAACGAGGTGAACTTGATGTAGGTGCGCTAGTGGCCGGTGTGCTCGTAACCGGTGTGCTCGTGACCGGCGCACTGGCGATCGGTGTGCTCGTGACCGGTGTGCTCGTTGTTGGTGCTTGGGTGCGAGCGAGAAGCGCGGGCTCGGGTGAGTCCAAACGAGGCGAACTTGAAGTAGGTGCGCTGGGACCAGGTGCGCTGGCGACCGGCCCAATTGTTCGTGACCGAGTTATGGATGTAGCCGCGCCCGTTGGCGCGGTCGTATTTTGAGGTGTCTTGGTGGTGATTGGCTCTGGTTGTGGTGCCTGGTTGCTAATTACCGGTGCCTGGCTTCGTGTGGTAAGTGTGGGTTCAGCTGCGATCGCACTTGGTGCACTATCGATGGAGCCACTTGGCATGGGGGCGGGCAAACCCCGTGTGCGCTGGGTTAGTGCGCTGCGCGGCTCTGGAGCGGTTGCTTCTTTTATGGGTGTGCTCGCTTTGGTGCTTTCAAGCGCCTTAGCCGGTGGGATGATCACTGCTTCGCGCACAGGAGTGGCTCCGGGCCGCGACCGAACGCGAA
>JBAXHK010000029.1:0-9524 GCA_037138935.1 Actinomycetes bacterium | reverse complement strand
ACCGTGCTTCTGACGAGTTCGGTTTCAGTAGTCGTCGTTGTCGTGGCGGTTGCGGTCTCCTATTTATTGATTAACGCGACAGCATTGCAGCAATCACGTGAGCGCCTAAGTCGCTTGACGGATATCACCGCGGCTGCACTTGATCGTGGCGGGCTAGGGATGGATATGGGATTGGGGCCGAGCTCCCTACTCCCCAAAGAACTCGAGCGCACCTTGGTTGCGGAGCAAATATCTGGTTACATCGTCAGCTCCGACAGCGCGCCGCCGCCGGGTTTATCCGATGGCGAAATGCAGCGTTTGATGGGCGGCACGTTAATTTCTACCGAAGGGATGGCGGCTGGCGGCCCGGTCCTCGTTGAAGGCCGCAAAATGAGTGGTGATTCCGCATTGGTTTTGCAACTTCCGGTCAAAGTGGTCGGCGGTTCGGCTCAAGCAATGCTGCTTCGCTTTGGAGTGGCGCTACTTCTAGGACTCCTAATATCAATACCGATTGGTTATTGGGCCTCGCGGCGGTTAACAAGGCCGCTACGTGCCGCCAGGCAAGCGGCAATTCAAATGGCCTCCGGCGCCCGAGATGTCTTATTGATTGAAGAGGGTCCTAGTGAGATCGCAGATATCTCTGAGGCGTTAAACCTTCTGAACACCGCACTCGCGGTCTCTGAAGGTAGGCAGCGGGGGTTCTTGCTATCGGTCTCGCATGAACTTCGCACGCCGTTAACAGCGGTCAAGGGTTACGGCGAAGCACTTGCTGACGGAGTCATCCCCCCGGACGAAGTGACTCGAACCGGTGTCACCTTGGCCGCTGAGGCCGCTCGCCTCGACCGTCTAGTCACTGATCTACTTGATCTCGCTCGAATTGGTGCGGTCAATTTTCAAATGACGCCCCTTGATACCGACCTTTGTGAGGTGGTGCGTGAGGCAGGTGAAGTCTGGGCCGATCGATGCGCACGCGACCGAGTGCAATTTCGCTGTGACACGCCAAGTCATCCACTGATCGCACATGTGGACCCGGTTAGGCTGCGGCAGGTCGTTGACAACCTCGCGGAGAATGCGCTTCGAGTTTCACCCGTGGGATCGTTAATCGTGCTCAACATTTTCGCCGATGGGCCGTTTGCGGTGCTTGAAGTCCGCGATTCTGGCCCGGGCTTGACGCCGGAAGATATTGCAGTGGCATTTGAGCCGGGTGTGCTACATGATCGCTATCGCGGGGTGCGCCCGGTCGGTACCGGGTTGGGACTGGCTTTGGTGGGGCGCATGTCGATAAGCCTCGGCGGCCAAGCTCTCGCTGGCCAAGCGCCCGAAGGCGGTGCCCGATTTACCGTGCGATTACCGCTCGTAGGCTAGGTTAATAAGTGAAGTGGAGTAGATAGTGGAGATACAGCAGGCGGCGCACGTGGTGGCTCAATCACCGCAAGACATCGTCGAGGCCGCGCATGTTGACACCCGCCCGTTGGTGCGCAGGCTGATAGCGCCATTAAGTACCGGGCTATTGGTATTGATCGGCTCGGGTTACGTAAGGGCGGTTGACCCGAATGAATCTGGTCACTATCCGCTGTGCCCGACCCGCGCATTCTTGGGCATTGACTGCCCTGGATGCGGTTTCCTGCGTGGCTTGCACGATTTACTCCACGGTGACCTAGCCGGGGCTGCTGATCACAATGTGTTGATCTTTGCCCTGGTGCCGGCGGCCATTGTGCTTTGGGTGCTTTGGATAGTTCGTAGTTGGCGCGGGTATAGCGGCGCCGTTACTCGCATACAATTTCAGCGCCGCAATAAAATTACTTATCTAAGTTTAGGTATTGTGCTGGCCTTCGGAATCATCCGCAATTTCGTGCCATATCTATCTTCGGGGGCCTGACGGAGGCTATACGCGCCTGCGGTTATCCTTTTGGCGTGACCGTGCTGGACGACATCCTTGTGGGCGTGCGCGAAGACCTCGCGGAGCGGGTTGAATCGTTGCCACTTGATGACTTGAAAGAACGCGCGGGGCACGTGCGTCCGGCAATTGATGTTTTCAAGGTCCTCAAATGCGACGATGTCGCCGTTATCGCGGAAGTCAAAAGAGCGAGCCCCAGCCGCGGAGCTCTTGCCGAAATTGTTGACCCGGCAATGTTGGCCTGCGCATATGAAGAAGGTGGAGCACACTGCATCAGTGTGCTCACCGAAGAGCGGCGATTCGGCGGCAGTTTGGCAGATCTCGCGGCGGTCCGAGCTGGAGTGGATGTCCCGGTCCTGCGCAAGGATTTCATCGTCTCCAGTTACCAATTATGGGAGGCAAAAGTTTATGGCGCCGACATGGCGTTGTTGATCGTCGCGGCCCTTGATCAAGCGGCCTTGGTTAGTTTGGTGGAGCGGGCAAAGAGTCTAGGCCTGAGCGCTCTGGTTGAGGTGCACGATGAGCTGGAGGTTAAGCGGGCTCTGGACGCGGGTGCTTGCATTATTGGCGTCAATGCCCGAGATTTGAAGACCCTTGAAGTCGACCGCACAGTTTTTAGCCGGTTGGCCCCAATGATTCCCGACTCATGTGTGCGAATTGCTGAGTCAGGGGTTCGCGACCCGCGCGACCTAATTGCCTACGCCGAGGCCGGAGCAGATGCGGTTCTCGTAGGTGAGAGTTTGGTAACGGATAAAGATCCGCGGGCGGCGGTTCATGATCTAGTAACGGCCGGCGCACACCCCGCGCTTCGGCACAGTAGAAGTGAGTAAGAGTTGACAACAGTTAGCACCGCAGCCGTCTCGGGGCATTACGGGCCGTACGGAGGTCGCTTCGTACCCGAGGCGCTCACCGCTGCACTTGATGAATTGGATGCCGCATTTCGTTCTGCGATTGTTGATCCGAATTTCATCGCTCGGCTAACCGAGTTGGAGCGCTCGTACACCGGTAGACCAAGCCCACTGACTCGAGCGGATCGGTTTGCCGCGCATTGCGGGGGAGCCCGTGTTTATTTGAAACGTGAAGATCTGAACCACACCGGTTCACATAAAATCAATAACGCGATTGGGCAAGCTCTGCTTACCGAACGCATGGGCAAGACTCGGATGATTGCCGAGACAGGGGCAGGCCAGCATGGGGTTGCTACTGCAACCGCGGCGGCGCTCCTCGGACTGGAATGTACGGTATTCATGGGCGAGGAAGATACCCGTCGGCAGGCCCTTAATGTGGTGCGAATGCAGTTACTTGGTGCTGAGGTGTTTTCAGTTACCGCTGGTAGTCGCACTCTCAAGGATGCCATCAATGAAGCAATGCGGGACTGGGTGTCAACAGTTGAGCGAACCCACTATGTGCTCGGCACGGTCACCGGTCCGGCGCCATTTCCAGAGATCGTCCGCTATTTTCAGTCGGTCGTCGGGCGCGAAGCCCGCATACAAATCCAAGAGGCCGAAGACCGGCTACCGGATGCGGTCATCGCATGTGTTGGTGGTGGGTCAAATGCGATGGGGTTGTTTAGTGGATTCATCGACGATCCATCGGTGCAATTGCGCGGCTATGAGGCCGGTGGCGACGGAGTCGAGACCGGTCGCCATGCGGCCCGCTTTGCCGCTGGTTCACCAG
This sequence comes from Actinomycetes bacterium, assembly GCA_037138935.1. Taxonomy (GTDB): domain Bacteria; phylum Actinomycetota; class Actinomycetes; order S36-B12; family S36-B12. The sequence continues at coordinate 5,971 of JBAXHK010000029.1, read as the reverse complement.
GAGTGCTGCACGGCACCCGCACCTACGTCATGCAAGATGAGTGGGGCCAAACAATCGCGTCGCATTCGATAAGCGCAGGACTTGACTATCCAGGAGTCGGACCAGAGCATTCTTGGCTCCATGACACCGGGCGCGCGACATATGAACCAATCAATGATGATGAGGCGATGGAGGCTTTCGCGTTACTGAGCCGTACCGAAGGGATTATCCCGGCGATTGAAACGGCGCATGCGTTAGCAGGTGCAATGCGAGTGGGTCGTGAGTTAGGGTCGGATGCGGTATTGCTGCTCAACTTGTCAGGCCGCGGCGATAAGGATGTTGCAACCGCGGCTAGGTGGTTTGGTATCGGTGCGCCCGAAGGTATCGAGATGTCTGAGGGTAGATGAGCCGGCGGTTATCCGAGGTCTTCGCGCAAACCAAATCGGCAAATCGTGCGGCGCTCATTGGCTATCTGCCGGCTGGGTTCCCGACCCCTGATGCGTCCGTTGAGCTAATGAACGCAATGATCGACGCGGGGGTTGATGCCATTGAGGTAGGGCTGCCGTACTCGGATCCATTAATGGACGGTGCGGATATCCAATTCGCGGTGGACGCAGCGTTATCCGCGGGAACCACCACCGATGTAGTGCTAGATGTTGTTCGCCGCCTCGACGGGGAGCGGGCGGCAATCTTGGTGATGTCCTACTGGAACCCAATTGAGCGTTACGGTGTTGAGCGGTTTGCGGTCGCGCTGGCAGCAGCCGGCGGCAATGGGGTAATTACCCCGGACTTAACCCCGGAGGAGGCCGGCCCATGGATCGCCGCAACAAAGGCCAATGAGATTGACCGGATTTTTCTGGTGGCGCCATCATCAACCGATGATCGAATCGTGACGGTAGTTAAAAACACTTCGGGGTTCGTCTACGCCGCGTCAACAATGGGCGTGACCGGGGCACGAAGCCAAGTAGGTGCTGGGGCCCAGGGCCTGGTAGCCCGAGCCAGGCTGGCCACCGACTTACCTATTGCAGTTGGCCTTGGGGTGTCAACCGGGGCGCAGGCCCATGAGGTGGCGGCCTATTCCGACGGGGTGATCGTGGGCTCGGCTTTTGTCCGCTGTATCCGACAGGCGGCAGATCTGCCAGCCGCGCTCGCCGCTGTGCGCACCCTTGCCGGCGAACTGGCCGAGGGGGTTCACCGGTGAGTTGGCTAGGTCCCGTAACGTGGGCGTTAAGCGGTTTTCAATTTACTCAATTTTTTTACCTGAGGGAGTACTGCAGATGAGCGAGGGCGGCAAGAATCGGCGTGACAAGGCAGCGGCAGCTCGGGCGGCGTCGCAGTCCGGTGAAAAGCGCCGAGAGCGCACAATCCGCATAATTGGTGCGGCCACGGTGCTAGTTGTAGTCGTCGGGATCATCGCAATCGCGGTGGTGGCAAAGAGCACCGACACCACCGGTACTCCAGCCACGGTGCCCGCGGATGCGGCTGCGGCCCTTCCATCCGGGGTACTTCCGGCGGGGGATCCCAATGAATACGGCCTGCCATACAACCCGGCTGCTAAAGGTGTCCCGGTGCTCTCGATCTGGGAGGATTTCCAGTGCCCATCATGTGCGGCTTTGGAAGAGAAAAACGGTGCTGGCATTGTCTCTCTCGCTGACGAAGGCAAGGTGCAACTGATCTGGCGCCCAACCACCTTCTTGGACTTGCGAGTAGGTAACGATGCGTCAGTTCGGGCGGTTGCGGCTTGGGGCTGCGCCACTGATGCCGGCAAGGCGCTGGAGTACCACGATGTGGTGTACAAGAATCAGCCCGCGACCGAAGGCGATGGCTACACCGACGAGCAATTACTGACTTTTGCCGCAGACGCTGGTATCGCCGGTCCGGCACTTGACACATTTAACAAATGCGTTGCCGATCGCACTTACACCGGTTGGGCCGCTAATAGCTATGACAGTTTTCTGAAGGAAGGGGTGCCCGGCACCCCGGCTGGGTATCTAAACGGCACTCCGCTCGGCGATGGTGTCCTGTCCGATCCCGTTGCACTTGCAGCAGCTATTGCGGCTGAGGCGGCGAAATAGGGATCGGGTCTCTCGTGAGTGCTGGTGGTGGTTCGGCGCCAGCATTTATCCCGAGCCCACCGGCTGGGGTATGGGAGCTTGGTCCGATTCCGATCCGGGCGTATGCCCTTTTGATCGTTATCGGCATCGTGGTTGCGGTGTGGCTGGGCAATAAGCGCTATCTGGCTCGTGGCGGTAGGCCCGGTGTGATCACCGATATCGCGATCTGGGCGGTGCCATTTGGAATCGTGGGTGGCCGGCTCTACCACGTGATAACTGATGCGCAACTTTACTTCGGCCCCGATGGCCGCGGATTAGCCGCAGCATTTCGAATCTGGGACGGTGGGCTCGGTATTTGGGGCGCGGTGACCGTCGGCGCCCTGGGTGCTTGGATCGGCGCCAGGCGCGCGAAAGTGGCGCTGCCTCCGATCGCCGATGCGATTGCCCCGGGTATTGCCTTAGCGCAAGCGATCGGCCGCTTTGGTAACTGGTTTAACCAAGAACTCTTTGGTGCCCCGACGACTTTGCCGTGGGCACTAGAAATTGATCCCGCACACCGGCCAACCGGATACGAAAGTTTCTCCACCTTCCAGCCAACTTTCCTCTATGAGTCTATTTGGCTGCTGGGTATCGTGGCGGTTCTCATTTGGGCTGATAGGCGATTCAAGATGGGGCACGGCCGGGTATTTGCCCTTTATGTCGCGTTGTACTGCGCGGGGCGTTTATGGATCGAGTCCCTTCGCATTGATACGGCCAATTCAATTCTGGGCCTTCGGCTAAATATCTGGACCGCGTTACTTGTTGGCATCGGGGCTCTGGTCTACCTGGTTATTTCAGCCCGGCGGCGGCCGGGCCGCGAAAGCGTCGCGGCTGACCCCGCGATGCCCGCCACTGCATCGGGTGATTTTCACTCCACATCGGGAGTGGAGAGCGACACCTAAATTCGATCGGGTAGTATTTGAACCGATAGGCCAACGTCGTCCTGTCGAATCCACCCTTGGACCTTTTGCCGCAGGGTGGCGCGACGACGAAAGGGCTTTGATGTCTGTCCTCACCAACTTGCCTTTAGCGCAGGGTCTTTATGACCCAACGCGCGAACATGATGCATGCGGTGTCGCTTTCGTCGCAACGCTCACCGGGGCCGGTTCCCATGGGGTAATTGCCAAAGCTTTGACGGCGCTGCGAAACCTTGATCATCGTGGCGCCTCAGGGAGTGAGCCTGATAGTGGCGATGGAGCGGGTATTTTGCTGCAGGTTCCCGATGTCTTCCTGCGCGCAAACGTGGCATTTGAACTGCCACCAGCGGGGCAGTATGCGGTAGGCATTGCATTCCTACCGCAGACTGACGAACAGATGGCCGCGAGCAAAAGCACGGTGGAGCGAATCGCGCGCGATGAAGGGCTACTGGTTCTGGGCTGGCGCACGGTTCCTACGGATCCAACTTTGGTCGGCATGACCGCCCAGAGCGTGATGCCGAATTTCGAGCAGCTATTCGTGAGTTCACCTCAGGGGCTAAGTGGCCTGGCTCTTGATCGTCAGGTGTATGCGGTTCGAAAGCGCGCTGAGCGTGAAACCGATATCTACTTCCCCTCACTTTCCTCGCGCACGATTGTCTACAAGGGAATGTTGACCACTGGTCAGCTAGAGCCTTTCTACCCAGATCTTTCTGATGAGAAAATGACGTCGACATTAGCCCTCGTTCATTCACGGTTTTCGACCAATACGTTCCCTTCGTGGCCACTTGCACACCCGTATCGGTTTATTTCGCACAATGGTGAAATCAACACGGTCCAAGGTAACCGAAACTGGATGCAGGCTCGTGAGTCCATGCTCACGTCATCAATTATCCCCGGTGACATGACCCGGCTATTTCCGATTTGCACGAGGGGAGGCAGTGACGCGGCGTCATTTGATGAAGTACTTGAGTTGATTCATTTAGGCGGCCGTTCGCTGCCTCATGCTGTGTTGATGATGATTCCAGAGGCTTGGGAGAATCACCCCGATATAGATCCGGCTCGACGTGCTTTCTATGAGTTCCATTCGACGTTGATGGAGCCTTGGGACGGTCCGGCGAATGTGTGCTTCACCGACGGCACGATCATCGGCGCGGTGCTGGATCGAAACGGATTACGTCCGGGTAGGTATTGGGTCACCGAAGATGGGCTAGTGGTGCTGGCCTCTGAATCCGGGGTGCTCGATTTTGATCCCGCCACGATCGTGCGCAAAGGTCGCTTGCAGCCTGGTCGAATGTTCCTCGTAGACACCGCCGCCGGGCGCATCATTGATGATGAAGAAATCAAAGCGGAACTAGCTGCGGCTGAGCCATATGCGGATTGGCTCGCGGCCGGATTAGTGCACCTTGAGGAGTTACCGGAGCGCGAGCACATCGTGCATACTCACGATTCAGTGGCTCGGCGCCAGCAAACATTTGGCTATACCGACGAAGAACTCAGAATCATCCTAGAGCCGATGGCTCGAATGGGTACCGAACCGATTGGGTCGATGGGCACAGATACCCCAATAGCGGTACTTTCGAATCGCCCGAGATTGCTGTTCGACTATTTTCAGCAGTTATTCGCTCAGGTGACTAACCCGCCGCTTGATGCGATTCGTGAAGAGATTGTCACATCTCTCTCAAGCCACATTGGTCCCGATGGCAACTTACTTGAATCAACCGCGGGGCACTGCATGCAGGTAGTACTTCCGTTCCCGGTGATCGATAACGATGAATTAGCAAAAATCTTGCATATCAATGCGGATGGCACCATGCCTAGGTTCGCTGGTGTGCGCATCTCCGGGCTTTATCCGGTGGCGGGAGGGGGCGAGGCGCTAGAGCGGCGACTAAGTGAGATTTTCAATGAAGTCGATGCCGTAATCCGGCAAGGCAAGAGATTTATTGTGCTCTCAGATCGTGACAGCGATGCTGTCAAGGCCCCTATTCCATCGCTCCTGCTGTGCGCTGCCGTACATCACCATTTAGTGCGCACCAAAACGCGAACCATGGTGACCATGCTTCTCGAAGCAGGGGATGTGCGTGAGGTGCACCACGTAGCACTGCTGATCGGTTACGGAGCGGCGGCGGTAAACCCATATTTGGCTGTCGAGTCGGTGGAAGATTTAGCCAGACGTGGATTAATCGATGGAATTAGTCCAGAGCGGGCAATGCGGAACCTCGTGAAGTCACTTGGCAAAGGCTTGCTCAAGGTGATGAGCAAAATGGGAGTTTCAACCGTTGCTTCTTATCGGGGCGCGCAGATCTTTGAAGCAATCGGGCTTTCTCAGGCGGTGGTCGATGCCTACTTCACCGGAACTTCCTCTCGACTTGGTGGAGTGGGCCTCGATGTGCTCGCCGAAGAAGTCTCGGCGCGTCATGCGGTGGCATACCCGCCTTCAGGCATTTCACCAGCGCACCGAACCTTGAATGTTGGTGGTGAGTACCAGTGGCGGCGCGAGGGTGAACCGCATCTATTCGATCCCGAGACGGTATTTCGACTTCAGCATGCAACGCGCAATAAGCGGTTCGATATTTTCCGGCAATACACGGCAGGGGTAAATGACCAGTCAGAGCGCCTGATGACATTACGTGGGCTGTTCACGATGCGAGCTGGATTAAGACCCGCAGTGCCACTTGCTGAAGTGGAGTCGGCCGCCTCAATCATTAAGCGGTTCTCCACCGGAGCCATGTCATACGGGTCGATCTCCGCCGAAGCCCACGAGACTTTGGCAATAGCGATGAACCGCATGGGTGCAAAATCCAATACTGGCGAGGGGGGAGAAGACCCCGAACGCTATGAAGTTAGGCCAAATGGGGATTCGAAGCGCTCTGCCATTAAGCAGGTGGCATCTGGTCGTTTTGGGGTGACGAGTGATTATCTAGTGAACAGCGATGACCTTCAAATCAAAATGGCTCAAGGGGCAAAGCCGGGCGAAGGCGGTCA
>JBAXHK010000028.1:0-9788 GCA_037138935.1 Actinomycetes bacterium | reverse complement strand
CAACCAACACCGAGTGCGAGCCGATCAGATGGCGCTGAACTTACTGGGGTAGCAATATCAATATTTGGCATCTCATGCTCCGTCCTTCTCGTTGTAATCAGTTTTAATAGATCATTACTTCGTTGGAAGGTGTGAACTTCTTTTCGTTGAGCGGTGAGTTGCTACTCTTCACTACCCTCAAAGCAGTAACAATACTTTCCATTTGTATCAGCTTCCTGCATTGAGGGGTTTAGGGTGCCGCCGATACCGGCCACACCGGGCCGCACCAGGCCAACACCGAGTGCGAGCCGATCAGTTGGCGCTGAACTTACTGGGGTAGCGATATCAATATTTGGCACAGCGTTCCTCCTTGACTAGGTTAACGAATAATCACTCCCCCCCATGAGAACACAGCCCTACAGGAAAGGCAAGGCAAAGCGGTCTGTGGTTCAGGATTTAGGGGGCAATCCCCGCTCCTCCTCAAGGCCAAGCCCTGACCCCGATCCTGGACTTGCCGCGCCCACTAAATTTTGGCCTGGGGCGCAGGGTTATCTCACGTACTCCCCACAGGTAGGAGACCGGCTACCGCACAGCAAGCAGTTTTAGCGCCGCCGTTTCATTAATGGTGTCGAAATCCACATAATGCCAAGCTAGCGACCTGCGTACCAGGGGTTTATCTATCGCGATGATTTGGTCATATCGCTGAGTCAGATCTGCCATCGACTCCCGCGGGCACACTGGCACGGCCAGAGCCAGTGATGCTGGATTCAGCTTCGTGATCACCTGGGCTGCTACCCGGGCCACCGCCCCCGTTTCAACTCCATCGTCGATGACGAGCACATGCAAGCCGGTTACCGGCGGCACCTCAAAAACCATCGGCCCGTCATCAGTTCGAAGCACCGGCAAAGCAAGAACTTGAACACCAAGGTCACGACCGACCGGCAGTGCCACCGGTACCCCATTTGGGACGACCGCAAGGACGACAACTGGTGATCGCGAGTACTCGGCTCTCACCAGTTCGGCAAGTTTCTCGCCAGCGTCACTTAGATTTTCGAATGACTTCATGACGGTACCGAGCGTATTGCCGGTCCGGCGGCATCACCAAGACCAATTGATCCGGCATCGGCAGCTAATCCACTTGCTGAATCGGTTACCGAATGTTCGGTGCGGTGGTGCACAATTTCATAGGCCGATGACTCGTCAATCGCCAATGAAAGAAATGGGATAACCGAAACTTTCACGTCGAAGGTAGAAAGTGCCCGCCGATAAGCGCCCACGTGCTGCCACCGAGAAGTGATCGTCAGTAAATCCGGCTCATCGGTTGACTGTCCAACGAAAGCCTCGATGAATCCGTTGCAGGTGGCTAAAACCGCGATCGCGTGACGCGAGTTGGCCGCAAACTCGGCAACCTGATCGACCCCTACCCGAAATCGACCAATCACGATTAGGCCGGGGGCCGGTGAGTCGGACAAGGCATTCAGGTCATGCACAATGCTGACGCTAGTCGGCCGGTATCAATCGATTAAGTCCGGCCGTGGCAGGATGGGCTAATGGACAAGAAAGATAAGAACAGCGGGGTACGCGGGCCAAGTGGCCCACCGCCGCGCGGTTCGACGCCGGCGCCAAAAGTCAAGAATTCCTCGGGTTCAAGCTCTGGACGCAGTGGGCTGGAACGCAAGAGTTTCCCGATTCTGGTCATGTTGCACCGGGTGCCACGCTGGCTGTTAGTAATACTCACCGCGCTTGCCCTGTTTCTGGGGCTCATCCAAACCGGTGATCTCGCCTGGCTAGGCGGCATCTTGCTGCTCTTGGTCGCCTTCTTCCTCGGTTGGCTACTCGTGCTCTCCTGGCCCGTGCTCGGTTTCGCCTCGCGGCTGCTGCGCCTGCTTGTCGTAATTGCCATCGTGGGTATCTCGATCTACAAGTTCTTAGGGCGGATTTAACCGACTTATAGATATTGACAATCGTTTTCATTAGCACTAGGTTGCGGGGATGCGACCGCCAAGTGCAACCCAGCGCATTAGCTGCCGATTGCTGCCGGTCGCAGTGTTCGCGGCCCTAGCCATACCTCTCGCCCTAGCCCTATCGGCGTGCGGCACCAGCGATAGCTCAAATAATTCAAACGCAACCGACCAGATCAAAATCGTGGCCGCCTTCTACCCACTGCAGTATGCGGCTGAAGCAGTGGGAAGCACCTACGTAAATGTCACCAACTTGACTTCACCGGGCGTCGAACCCCACGACCTTGAACTTAGCCCGGCCCAGATTACCGAAATTGCCGATGCTGATTTGGTGCTCTACCTAAAAGGTTTCCAACCGAGTGTTGATGAAGCAGTGGCGCAGCAGGCCGCAGACCATGCCATTGACGTCAGCGCGGGAATTGATCGCATCACCATGGGCCCGGATGCAGTTGAGCTAGCTGGCGAACTAGACCCGCACATTTGGCTTGATCCGGCAAACATCACCAAAATCGCAAACTCGATTAGCGACCACTTGGGCCGGATAAATACTTCTGCGGCACCCACTTTTACCGCCAATACCAAAACACTGGCGGCAGAAATGGCCGATCTGCGAGCGGAGTTCAGCACCGGGCTCGCAAACTGCGCATCTCGGACTTTGGTTACCAGCCATGAAGCTTTCGCTTATCTCGCTAAAGCTTTTGGTCTCACCCAGGTTGGTATCACGGGTCTATCTCCAGAGGCCGAACCCAGCCCGGCGCGCTTGGCTGAGGTGGCCGACCTCGTGACCACAGAAGCCATCACCACTATTTATTACGAAACACTTGTCAGCCCGAAGGTGGCTGAAACTTTGGCGAGTGAAACTGGTACGACCGCGACCGTCTTGGACCCGATCGAAGGGCTGGCGCCTGGGTCAAGTGGGTCCTACCCTGATGTCATGCGCAGCAATCTTGCAGCGCTAATAGCCGGGCAAAGGTGCTCATGAGTGTTATTGACGTTGAGCGCGCCTGCGTCGAATTCGACGGTGACCATGTTTTGGAAAACATCGACCTTCGCATTGAAGCCGGCGAATTCGTCGCACTCCTTGGCCCAAATGGCAGCGGTAAATCCACACTTGTCCGCGCCATCTTAGGTTTGCAGCCACTAGAACATGGGCGGGTGCGGCTCTTTGATGAGCCGTTGGGCCGCTTTAATGACTGGTCACGAATTGCCCTTGTCCCTCAGCGCCTCCCCGGCACCAACAGTATTCCGGTTTCAGTGTGGGAGACAGTTATCTCTGGGCGCATCACGCCGCGGTCCCGCTTTAGACGAGTGGGAAAAGAGGCCAAAGCAACGGCCCAACTAGCACTAACCGAAGTCGGCCTTTGGCCGCGGCGCAATGACCGCCTCGACACCCTGTCCGGGGGCCAACAACGCCGGGTACTAATTGCCAGAGCACTTGCCACCAGCGCTGACTTACTCGTAATGGACGAACCTACTGCCGGTATTGATGCGGAAAACCTGACACACCTGGTTCACCTGCTAGGTGAACTTCACAAGCAGGGTGTCACCGTGCTAGTGGTAACACATGAACTGACCGACATCGAACATCTAGTAACGCGTGCAATTGTGCTGGGCGAAGACCGTACCGGCACTGTTAGATATGACGGGCCACCACCGGTACCGGCCTCTTTCGCTGATGCCGTTCACCATCACGACGATCACCCGCACCACCAAAGCACCGCACCCACCGGTCTGGCGCCCAGATGACCCTCTTCGCCTACGACTTCATGCAGCGTGCACTTATCGCCGCAGTGCTAGTTGGACTTATCGCCCCACTAATAGGTGTGTTCTTGGTGCAACGACGGCTTTCACTACTTGGCGACGGCATGGGCCACGTGGCGCTAACCGGTGTCGGTTTAGCTTTCCTGCTGGGTACCGCTCCGGTGCCCACCGCCATGGTTACCGCGGTAATCGGCGCGTTCCTCATTGAGTTCATTCGATACCGAAGTCGTACGGCGGGCGATGTCGCTTTGGCCCTGCTGTTCTATGGTGGCATCGCCGGAGGGGTGCTCTTCGCTTCACTAGCACCGGGTAAGGCCGCATCCTCACTTAACGCCTATCTATTTGGCTCACTAACGACAGTCGCAGGCGCAGATCTAATAGCCCTTGTGGCACTTTGTGTTGCCGTGCTGATCCTGTTGGCCATCTTTGGGCGCGAACTATTTGCCGTGAGCCTCGATACCGAAATTGCCCAAGTTCAGGGCATCAAGGTGCGCGCCATGAGTACCTTGATGGCCGTATTGGCCGCCGTGGTTGTCGTGGTCGGAATGCGCGTTGTCGGTCTGCTGCTGGTTAGTGCCATCATGATCGTTCCAGTGGCCGCGGCTCAGCAAATCACCAGATCGTTTATCTCAACCGCCACTTTGGCAGTTGCGTTAGGTGTCTTAGCCTCGGTCGCCGGGCTAACCACCTCCTTTTATGTTGAAGTACCACCCGGCCCCACCATCGTCCTCGTTGCGCTCGACACCTTTGCCTTCCTCGCGCTGCTGGCCGTACCAATTCGAAAGCGTCGAAGGGTACTTGCATGACACCAAGCGCGAAACCAATAGTCCAGCGACAAACTCGCCAACGCACAGCCGTGAGTGAGCTCCTTGACGGCCTTGATGAGTTTAAATCCGCACAGGAACTACATGACATCCTTCGTCATCGCGGTGAACCAATTGGCCTGACAACGGTTTACCGGTCGCTGCAGACTCTCGCTGAATCCGGAGAGGTTGATTGCTTGGTTGCTGACGACGGTGAAACTAGGTATCGCAAATGTGGGGCTGCCCATCATCACCATCTCGTCTGCCGCCAATGTGGTGCCACTGTTGAAATAGCCGGACCAGCGGTAGAAAAATGGGCCGACACCATGGCCGCTGAACATGGCTATACCGAGGTGAGCCATACCCTAGAAATTTTCGGGTTGTGCCAAACCTGCACGCGATCCAAAACCTGATCTGGGCTGTATGGGCGGTTCGGTAGCTTTCAATCGAGGTCAACAACGCGGTCAGCATTTGGCACAGCTCCACCGTAACGACGATCGCGCGAGGCATAGATCTCACATGCTTGCCAGAAGTGACGGCGGTCAAAATCCGGCCATAAAGTGTCGAGAAATACCATCTCGGCGTAAGCCGACTGCCAGAGCAGGAAGTTACTCGTGCGCTGCTCCCCCGATGACCGCACGAATAAATCGACATCAGGCATGTCGGGCTCATCTAAGTACCGGTGGAACATCCGCTCATTGATTTTCTCCGGGTCCAAGCGACCCGCCTTAACTTCTCTTGCAATTGCGGCTGCCGCATCTGCTATCTCGGCTCGCCCTCCGTAATTGACACACATCGTCAAAGTGAGCTTGGTGTTCTTCGCCGTTAACTGCTCCGCAGCCTCAAGTTCATTAATTACACTTCGCCAAAGTTTGGGACGGCGCCCAGACCAACGCACCCGCACACCAAGGTCATGCATCTCATCTCGGCGGCGCCGAATCACATCGCGGTTGAACCCCATCAAGAACTTAACTTCATCCGGGGATCGTTTCCAGTTCTCGGTCGAAAAGGCGTATGCCGAAAGCCACCTGACACCTAGTTCAAGGGCACCTTCAACACAATCGAATAAACTCGCTTCACCGGCTTCATGCCCTGCGGTGCGGGGAAGCCCGCGCTCCTTAGCCCAGCGGCCGTTGCCGTCCATCACTATTGCCACATGGCGCGGAATTAAGTCCGAGGGGATTTTCGGCGCACTAGCCCCGCTGGGGTGCGGGGTCGGCTGCTTTGGAGTGGACTTCCGAGTCATGCCCCCATCCAAACATGATCGGCGGAAATCGTCCGATCAACCAGCGGAAGGGACCGAAGACCGCGCTCAAGGTGCCATTGCAAGAAAGCAGCGATTAACCCGCTGGCCTCGCGCCGATGTCGCTGCTCACTTGAGTCAGCCACCGACCAATCACCACTTAGTAATGCGCCAAGAAGCTCGACGGTTGCCGAGGCGGGCGACGCAGAGCCATGCGGGCGGCAATCGGTGCAAACCATGCCACCGGACTGCACTGAAAATGCCCGGTGCGGGCCGGGTGCACTACATCTGGCGCAGACCTCAAAGGATGGTGACCAGCCGGCCACGGCAAGTGACCTCAACAGGTAGGAGTCGAGGATTAAACCGCCGTCGTGTTCACCCGCGGTTAAAGACCTCAGCCCTGAGACTAGGAGCGCATACTGCTGCACCGCCGGCTCGCGCTCTTCAACGGTTAGTCGCTCAGCGGTCTCGAGCATCGCGGTGCCCGAAGTCCAGCGGCTGTAATCAGCGGAGAGCACCGCTCCATAGGCGGCAAGTGATTCAACCTGTGAAACTGTGTCGAGAGATCTACCTTCGTATAGCTGAACATCTACGTGGCTAAATGGCTCTAGACGTGCACCGATTCGACTTGTGGTTTTGCGGACCCCGCGGGCCACGCATCGAATCCGGCCATGGCCCCGACTCAAAAGGGTGACGATGCGATCGGCCTCACCCAATTTTTGGGTTCGCAGCACGATGGCTTCATCACGGTAGAGCGGCACAGCCCATTGTCTCCTAATTTCGGGGCGGACCAAGGACGCCGCACCCGGCAGTTAGAAACCTAACCGCCGCAATTGCTTTGGGTCGCGCTGCCAATCCTTGGCAACCTTGACGTGGATCTCCAAGAAAACCTTGGTACCAAGAAGTTTCTCGATCCCGCCGCGGGCGGTGGTTCCGACATATTTCAGGCGCGACCCGCCTTTACCGATGACAATCGCCTTCTGGCTGTCACGCTCGACATAAAGCAGGGCCCGAATATCGGTCAGCGGACGATCATCGGGGCGACCTTCACGAAGCCCCATTTCATCAATTACGACCGCAATCGAATGGGGTAATTCGTCGGAAACGCCCTCGAGGGCGGCCTCACGAATAAGTTCAGCCACCGCAATCTCCAATGGCTCATCTGTTACTTCGCCATCTGGATAGAGCATCGGGCCTTCCGGCAACAGGCCCGCAAACTCGTCAGCAAGAACCGTGAGGTTTTCACCGCTGAAGGCCGAGACCGGGACAATCGATGCCCAGGTACCGTCCAATTCGCCGGCTAGTTCACCTACCTGGTGCAGATGCTCAGCCAGTAACGCCCGCGAGAGGGTATCGGCTTTGGTAACAATTACTACGATCGGAGTGCGCCCCAGCGCGATAATTTGCTTGGCGATGAACTTATCGCCTGGCCCAATCTCCTCGTTCGCCGGCAAACATAAGCCGATTACGTCAACACTTGACCAAGTTTCGCGCACCTCTTCATTTAGCCTTTCGCCCAGTAGCGTTCTGGGTCGATGTAATCCAGGCGTATCGACGAGAATTATTTGCGCATCCTCACGTGTAAGAATGCCGCGAATGGCACGTCTGGTGGTTTGCGGGCGATCTGAAGTGATGGCGACCTTTTGCCCGACAAGTGCGTTAGTGAGAGTCGACTTTCCGGCATTTGGGCGGCCAACTATCGAAACAAATCCACTCCGGTGCATCAAGACACGAGCCGCTCTAGAACTTCACCGGACGCTGAGCACTGAAGTACCGGGGTGCCATCGCCGGCAAAATTACGAATCAACCTTAAATCAGCTTGCTCCGCCCCCAAAATCACCGCTAACTCCAGCCCCCGGGCACCCGCCGCAACCGACTGAGCTACCGCGAGCTCAATAGCGGATAGTTGAAACTCCCCCACCCTGATACTCGCGCCCGAATAAGTTCTACCCATTTCATCTCGGACGGCCGCGCCCTCGGTAGCCGCAATGCGACCTCGTGCGCCCATCGCCAAGGTAATCAACTTCGCATCTTCAGCACCTAGTTCATTATTCACTGGCACTGCTTTCCGCAGTAGGTTCGCGCGAGTTTTTTGCCGGCTCCAGCAATACGGTGCCGATGCGATGGCGGCGCCCACCGCCCTGCTCGGCCGTTAACCGCCAGCCAAACTCTTCAACTACGGCACCGGGTATCGGGACCCGGCCAAGACGCTTCGCCATCAAGCCTAAAACGGTATCAACACCTTCTTCTTCACCGTCAATTTCGACGCCTACGAGATCAGCGAAATCCTCGACGTGCAGGCGGGCACTGACTCTGAAAGCTCCATCAGGTAATTCCGCCACTTCAGGGGCAGCAGTGTCGTATTCGTCAGCGATTTCGCCGACGATCTCTTCAAGGGCATCCTCGATAGTTACCAGACCAGCAGTGCCGCCGTACTCATCTACAGCGATAGCCATATGCACGCGTGCAGATTGCATATCACGAAGCAAAGAATCCACCGGCTTGCTATCAGGCACAAAATACGGTGGACGCATCAGACTCTCAACGAGTTCGTCATATTCAGCGTCACGGTGCTCGAAAGTTCGTCGCATCATGTCCTTGAGATACACAATCCCCACCACATCATCAGCATTTTCACCGATAACCGGGATCCGCGAAAACCCGGAGCGCAATCCGAGTGACATAGCTTGGCGAAGTGACTTATCGCGTTCGATAAACACCACCTCGGTGCGCGGCACCATGACTTCCTTGACGAAAGTATCACCCAACTCGAAAACTGAATGGATCATCTGGCGTTCATCGTCTTCAATCAAGGAGTCTGCCTTGGCCTGATCAACTAACTCAAGTAACTCGGCCTGTGACGCGAACGGCCCCTCGCGAAAACCTCTGCCTGGTGTGAGTGCATTACCAATATGAATTAGAAGGGTAGCCAGTGGGCCGAGGACGACCGCCAGAAAACGTGCTGGGCCAGCCGCACCGAGGGCAATTCGCTCAGCATGCTGGCGGCCCAAGGTGCGCGGGGCTACCCCAAGGGCGACATATGCGATCACGACCATGATGACTACCGCAAAAGCCAGAGCACCTCCAACCGGCCAGTTGCCATGAACAGTAAGTACGTCATACGACGCAAATGTGATCAACGCTGTTGCCGTCACGGTCGCCGAGGTCGACAGGAAAAGCAGAACATTTACGTACCGAGCGCGATCAGCCAGTACTACCAGCAACTTCTCGGCACGTTTACCTGGTTCGCGCCGAAGATCATCTATCCGGCCGCGGGATACCCGATTGATGGCTGTCTCGGCACTGATCAACAGGCCGGCCAAACCGATAAGCCCAACCGACAGGACGATGCACCAAATATCAACCGCGGTCATTTAGGCCCTGCATTCTGCAGCTGCCAGGTTGAGAGCAGCTCATCTTGTAGAGCAAACATCTCGGCGTGATCGTCGTCGGTCATGTGGTCGTATCCGATCAAATGAAGAACCCCATGAATAGTTAGGAACTGCAACTCCCCATCAAGGTTGCGCGAAAATTCGGCAGCCTGCGCCTGCGCAACCTGTGGGCAAAGCACGATGTCACCGAGTAGGCCTATTTCGGGCGCTACTCCAATAGGTGCGCTTCGAAGTTCATCCATCGGGAATGACAACACATCGGTTGGACCCGGCTCATCCATCCATTGCAGATGCAATTCGGACATCTCAGCAGGATCAATCAGGCGAATACCAAGTTCGGCATCTGGGTGAATACGCAACTCCGTAAACAATAATGCGGCCAACTTTGCTAATGCCTCGGTATCGCATTGAACTGCAGTTTCATTAGAAACCATTACGCAAGATCCGCTCATTGCCCAAACCTCACTTAGACGCTCGTTCTGCGTCGTATCGATCGTAAGCGTCGACAATACGGCCAACCAACTTATGCCGAACAACATCTTGTGAGGTGAGTCGGCAGAATGCCACATCTTCAATACCCTCAAGAATTTCGCCCACTACGCGAAGCCCGCTTGTGGTGCCACTGGGGAGATCAACCTGGGTTACGTCG
>JBAXHK010000027.1:0-9863 GCA_037138935.1 Actinomycetes bacterium | reverse complement strand
CGGCCACACCGGGCCGCACCCAACCAACACCGAGTGCGAGCCGATCAGATGGCGCTGAACTAACTGGGGTAACAACATCAATATTTGGCATCAGGTTTACGTCCTTTGCGTCAGTAAATGTGGAAAGGCTAGCGGCGCTAGGGTGCGCTACTGACTTCATTGGAACACCGAAACCGCTAAAAGGCAATAGCAAAACGCCAAACAACTTCCCGCGGCCGGGTTCCACTAAGCCCACTCAACGAGTAGCGGAGCTGCGGCGGCGAGCCCGTTCAGAGTCCGCGCTCCGGGAGTAGTTACTTCGGCCGCAATGTGTTTACCCGCCTTCATGATTTTTATGCCAATCTCCTCGTCGGAGACAGGATTTCTGCCTCCAAAACGGAGGAGTCGAAAACCGCCACCACTACGAGAGTCAAGGCGCTACTTCAGTCACTCCTTCGGCGGCAGAGCCCACGGGAGATAATCCTTGAGGGAATCCGCCTTGTGAAAAATATGTGATGGCTCGAAGGCCGAGTGTCGTGGGGAGACTGTGATCATTCACGGGCCTGAATGTAATCTTGCCAATCGACCGAGAGTTCTGGGTTCAATCCCCTCACAAAACGCCCCGTCGGGGATTCGCGTGAACTGCCCTATATGCGCCCACTCCCCACCAACGACGAATGGCCCACCAAATTGGTGGGCCATTCGCACGAGTAATTGATTTAGCGCTTCTTCGCGGCAGCCTTCTTGGCCGGAGCCTTCTTGGCCGCAGCCTTCTTGGCCGGAGCCTTCTTGGCCGGAGCCTTCTTGGCCGGAGCGGCCTTCTTCTTGCCCGAAACTACCGCCTTGAATTCCGCGCCAGCGCGAAACTTAGGGGTCTTCGTGGCTTTGATCTGCACCGTTGCACCAGTACGTGGGTTACGGCCTAGGCGGGCCTTGCGGGCCTGAGCCTCGAAGATACCGAAGCCGCTGAGAGCAACGCGCTCGCCGCTGGCAACAGCCTTCTTGGTTTCCTCGATGAAGGATTCAACGATGTCGGTTACGTCGCGCTTGGTGTGGCCGAGCTTTGCGGCCACCGAATCAATTAGGTCTGCCTTGTTCACGGGAGAAACCTTCCAGGAGGATCGACGTTAAAGGAACAATCGACGGATGTCGACAGGGAAAAACTATTGCGAATCAACGGATTACGCCAATCGACACACCGTGATCTTGATAACCTAATGCCCGCTGAAGGCAGAAAAACGCTCAAATGGTGGTTGGAGTGATTCCCGGACGTTGCTTTTCGAAGGCTGTGATCAAATCCACCGACTGCAAAGTGATGCCAATATCGTCCAAGCCCTCCATCAGCCGCCAGCGCACATAGCCATCAACATCGAAATCGGCACTAAGTTGGCCCGCCCGGATTTGCTGCTTATCTAGGTCGACAGTTACCGCTGTCGCCGGGTCCGCATCAATCAGTGACCAAAGCGCCTCAACGGTTTCCTGCGGCACCTGGGCCGTCAGTAGCCCGCCTTTACCCGAGTTACCCCGGAAGATATCTGCAAATCTCGACGAAATAACAACTTTGAAGCCATAGTTTTGCAAAGCCCAAACTGCGTGCTCACGTGAAGATCCGGTACCAAAATCGGGGCCCGCCACCAAGATGGTGGCACCAGCGTGCTGCTGCTGATTCAAGACAAACTCGGGATCTTTACGCCATGAAGCAAATAGCCCATCCTCAAAACCGTTGCGTGAAATCCGCTTTAGGTATTCGGCGGGGATGATCTGATCGGTATCGACATTACTTCGGCGTAGTGGCACCGCGGTACCGGTATGGGTGATGAATGCATCCATTGCCTGCTCCTTAAACGAGGTTTGGAAGGTCAGCGGGAGCGGCCAAGGTACCGACCACCGCAGTGGCCGCTGCTACTCCTGGCGACACCAGGTGGGTGCGACCACCCGGGCCTTGACGGCCTTCGAAGTTTCGATTTGAAGTTGACGCACTGCGCTCCCCGGGGGCTAATTTGTCCGGGTTCATGGCTAAACACATTGAGCACCCCGCCTCGCGCCAATCGGCACCAGCATTAATGAATACCGAGTCCAATCCTTCGGCTTCAGCCTGCAGTTTGACGCGAACTGAACCCGGCACAATTAACATTCGCACCGAGTCGGCCACCTGCCGCCCACGCAGTACTTCGGCAACCGCTCGAAGATCTTCGATGCGACCGTTGGTGCAGGAGCCGACAAAAACAGTATCTATCGCAATTTCGCGGAGTGGAGTTCTAGGCACTAAGTCCATATAGTCGAGCGCTCGCTCGATTGCACCGCGCTCGACTTCGTCAAGCGCATCTTCTGGTGAGGGCACCGAAGCCGAAAGTGGTAGGCCTTGGCCCGGGTTGGTGCCCCAAGTTACATATGGGCTCAGGGTCGTTGCATCGAGGAAGACTTCAGCATCGAATACCGCGTCGGCATCACTTGGAAGGGTGCGCCAGTACGCAAGGGCGGTGTCCCAGTCCTGCCCGGTGGGTGCATGTTCGCGACCTTTTACGTAATCGAAGGTTGTTTCGTCAGGAGCCACCATGCCGGCACGCGCGCCCGCCTCGATAGACATATTGCATAAGGTCATGCGGCCCTCCATCGAAAGTCCGCGAATTGCCGAACCCCGATATTCCAGTACATACCCTTGGCCACCGCCGGTGCCGATCTTGGCGATGATTGCCAAGGTGACATCATTGGCGGAAACGCCAGCCGGGAGCTCGCCCTCAACGGTAATAGCCATCGTCTTGAATGGCTTCAGCGGCAAGGTCTGGGTGGCCAACACATGTTCGACCTCACTGGTGCCAATACCGAACGCGAGGGCGCCAAATGCCCCATGGGTTGAGGTATGCGAGTCACCGCACACCACGGTCATTCCGGGTTGGGTTAGCCCAAGTTGTGGGCCAACCACGTGCACGATGCCTTGTTCAATGCTGCCCAGCGGGTAAAGGGGCACCCCGAATTCGGCACAATTCGCGCGCAGGGCATCTACCTGGGCCCGTGAAATCGGGTCGGCGATGGGCTGGTCGATGTTGATCGTCGGCACATTGTGATCTTCGGTGGCCAAGGTGAGATCCGGACGCCGTACCCCGCGCCCCGCAACTCTTAAGCCCTCGAAAGCTTGTGGGCTCGTCACCTCATGCACTAGGTGCAGATCGATATAGAGCAGATCGGGCTCACCATCGGCATGGCGCACCACATGCGCCGCCCACACTTTTTCTGCCAGCGTGCTAGCCATCCTACGCTCCTTTGGTACCACTCGATGCTCCTTTGGTAACTGAGCGCGGGCTCCCATTAATTGAGAACCCGCGCCCACCTGTAGCCCCGACGGGATTCGAACCCGCGCTACCGCCTTGAGAGGGCGGCGTGCTAGGCCACTACACAACGGGGCCGTGCCTTCGGATAGCTGCGCAACAAAACACGCAACTACCCAGGTATCAAGCCGGGTGGGCCTACCACGTCGACTGAACACCAGCTGGGGTACCAGGACTCGAACCTAGACTAAATGAATCAGAATCATTTGGGCTGCCAATTACCCCATACCCCATGGGGCCGAACTCTTGGCCCCAGAGCTCCAGGTCCAACCACTCGGCGAAGAGTGATTATAGGCGACCGGTCACCCACCACCAATCGCCGCATCCAAGCGAGCCAAACACACCGACCTACCCAGAATTTCCATCGATTCGAATAATGGGGGCGAAATTCGGCGCCCGGTAATTGCCACCCGCAGTGGGGTGAATGCCAATTTGGGTTTCAGGCCCAGCCCTTCGACCAAGGTCATGCGCAATGCTTCATGGATCTCGTCGGTTTGCCACCGCGGTAATTCGCCCAAAACCGCCCGCGCCGCCACCAAAGTAGGCGCGGCATCGGGTCCGATCACCCCGCGATCGCCCTCGTCGACGACAAAGCTTTCGGCGGGCTGCAGCATGAATGCGAGCATCTCGACCGATTGGCTGAGGTTTTCCATGCGCTCTTGGATCAACGGGGCCGCTACTTCCAAAATCGACAGCTGCTCACTGGTCGGTTTCGGCAGGATCAATTTAGCCGCGACCAGGAATGGAATGATCCGCTCGACCAGCTCCGCCGGCGCCAATGACCGGATCCAGTCACCATTGATAGCGGTGCACTTTTTCAAGTCAAATCGTGCTGGGTTTTGATTTACTCGCTCAAGGGTAAAAACTTCTGCCATCTGCTCTTTGCTGAAGAACTCTTGGTCATCGCCCATTGACCAGCCCAGTAATGCCAGATAATTAAGGAGAGCTTCAGGCAGGTACCCAGTTTCGCGATACATCAGCAATGAAGACTCTGGATCGCGCTTCGAAAGTTTTCGGTTACCCTCGCCCATCACATACGGCAGGTGACCAAACCGCGGCGTGGTGCCGTCACTTACGTCGATAGCGGCCAATGCTTCATAAAGGGCAAGCTGGCGAGGGGTCGATGACAGTAAATCCTCACCGCGCAAAACATGGGTAATGCGCATGAGCGCATCGTCAACCGGATTTACGAGGGTATAAAGCGGCTCACCATTACCACGAACCAACACATAATCGGGCACATGCTCGGCCCCGAAGGTTATCGAGCCGCGCACTAGGTCATCCCATTCAAAATCACGATCTGGCATCCGGAATCGAAGTACGGGGTCACGGCCTTCGTCCTCGTAGGCCTCCACCTGATCATGTGAAAGCTCGCGACACTTACCGTCATAGCCGGGGGTACGGCCCTCCGTCTTGGCCAACTCGCGACGTTCTTCAAGCTCAACGGATGAGCAATAGCAGTGATAGGCGAAGCCACCATCGCGCAACCGTTTCGCGACTTCGGCATACACGGGAAGCCGGTCAGACTGACGATATGGGCCGAAGTCACCACCCACTTCGGGGCCTTCGTCCCAATCCAAACCTAACCAGCGCAGCGAATCCAGCAGTGCGTTGTATGACTCTTCAGTGTCTCGGGCTGAGTCGGTATCTTCGATCCGGAATACAAAAGTGCCACCGGTGTGCCTGGCGAACGCCCAGTTGAACAAGGCGGTACGAATCATTCCGACATGCGGGTTGCCTGTCGGTGACGGACAAAAGCGCACGCGGACCGGCGGCTGCGAAATATTTACCTGGGCGATGGGCGTATCAGACACGGTCCACCGCCGGATTGGTAAGTGTGCCAATGCCCTCGATCGCTACGGAGACATTATTTCCGGCGACAATCGGCCCTACGCCAGCCGGTGTGCCCGTAAGAATAACGTCACCGGGGATGAGCGTCATGATCGAGCTGATGTAAGCGATCAATGTTGCAATATCGTGCACCATGTCATTTGTTGAACCCGCTTGGCGAAGCACGCCATCAACACTGCAGGTTATTCGAGCATCTTCAACATCAAGGTCGGTTTCGATCCACGGACCGATAGGACAAAAAGTGTCAAACCCTTTAGCTCGGGACCACTGACCATCGGCCTGCTGCAAATCACGCGCCGTAACATCATTTGCGCAGGTGTACCCCAAGATCACCTCTTGAACACGGTCAACGGGCACATCGCTACAAAGGCGCCCGATGACGACCGCGAGCTCGGCCTCATGTTCAACTTTCTCAGACTGCCAAGGCAAGGCAATGGATTCACCGGGGCCGATAATGCTGGTGCTGGGCTTCAGAAAAATTAATGGCGAAGCCGGCACCTGCCCGCCCATTTCTTTCGCGTGGTCAGCGTAGTTCTTGCCGACCGCGACTATTTTGCTCGGCAACACCGGTGCCACCAAGCGGGTATCGGCCAGCGGAATGATGCGACCCTCGGGCACTAGATCACCAAACGGATGGCCATTGACCAGCACGACTAGGGAGGCTTCGGTTGGCTCGTTTTCGGCAGATACACCTTCGAGTACGCCGTAGAAAAGCTCGCCGTCAACTGAAACTCGGACTATGCGCACCCGCGCAGCCTATCTATTGAGCCGGTGCATCACGCTTGGCCGCCCGGATGAGCCCGAAGGTCACGGCATCTTCAAGTGCCCGCCAAGAAGCCGCAATTACGTTCTCGTGCACACCGACCGTTGACCACTGACCGAAGCCATCGCTGGTACCAACCAAGACTCGGGTAACGGCATCGGTACCTGTGATGCCATCTAAAATGCGAACCTTGTAGTCGATCAACTCGAGCGAGTCGAGCTCTGGGTACAACTGAATAACGGCGGCCCGCAACGCTCGGTCTAGAGCATTTATCGGGCCATTACCCTCTGCCGTTGAGATGATTCGTTCGCCACTTGCATGCACTTTTACGGTTGCCTCGGTACTTACGCTCCCATCAGCGGCCTGCTCGACAATCGTGCGCCAGGATTCAACATCGAATCTTCGCTCAGCACCATCCTCATCCAAAAGCAACAGTTCGAAGGACGCGTCGGCTGCCTCGAATGTCCAGCCCCGTGCTTCTAGATCCTTAACTTTGTCGATAACTCTGGTGAGCAGTGCGGAATCCCCCGAGAGGTCGTAGCCCAATTCACGGCCTTTGAGTTCAACCGAAGCCCGACCTGCCATTTCGGTGATTAGGACTCTCATGTCATTTCCAACCAGGGTTGGATCGATGTGGTTGTAGAGATCTGCTGAAACTCTCAGCGCACTTGCATGTAAGCCAGCCTTATGCGCGAACGCCGAAACCCCAGCGTATGGCTGATGGGTATTTGGTGCGATATTCGCAATTTCGGCAATTGAGTGGGCAATTCGGACTGTTTCTTTCAGTGCGCCATCGGGCAAAATGTCGTAACCCAGCTTGGTTACTAAATTCGGGATCACCACGAATAGGTCGGCGTTTCCGGTGCGCTCGCCATAGCCATTTGCCGTGCATTGCACGTGGGTGGCACCCGCCTCAACCGCAGCGACGCTGTTTGCGATCGCGCATCCGGTGTCATCTTGGCAGTGAATGCCGAGCCGGGCAGCGGATCTATTCGCAACATCGGTGACTGTGGCGGTGATGCCACCCGGCAACATCCCCCCGTTGGTGTCACAGAGCACCACCACGCTGGCTCCCGCTGCGTGGGCTACATCGGCTAGTCGTACCCCGTAGTCGCGGTCGTGCTTATACCCGTCAAAGAAATGCTCCATGTCAACAAAAACCCGCCGGCCCTGCGACACCAGGTATTCCACGGTGTCGCGAACCATCGCCTCGTTTTCATCCAAGGTGGTCTTAAGCGCATCTTTCACGTGCAGCACATCGGATTTAGCCACGATGGTGATGACGGGAGCGCCAGAGTCAAGGAGTGCTTGCACCTGGGGATCATCAGCTACCGCCACACCCGGCTTACGCGTCGCACCAAATGCCACCAGTTCGGCGTGCTGCAACTCGAGCTCGGTCTTGGCGCGCTCAAAGAATTCGGTGTCCTTAGGCATGGCACCGGGCCAGCCGCCTTCGATGAATCCCACCCCGTAGCCATCTAGGAGGCGAGCAACCGCCAACTTGTCGTTGACAGAATACGAAATACCTTCACGCTGGGCGCCATCACGCAAGGTGGTGTCGTACACGTGAAACTCGTCGGGGCGGGGCATTGTCGTCCTCTTTCTAGCCGTAGCGCAATGAAAAAGCCCCCCGCGGGTGCGAAGGGCTGCGCGTCAACGTTCGTTGACGCGCTACAAAATAATGCTGCTGACAGTGCTGATCACTCCCCTATTGTGGCATATGGGCCGGGTAACCGTCACCCCTTGGCCAATTAGCACCCCTGCAGCCCCTCAAAAGCCACCTAGCAGATGGTGTGCATCCAGTTATGGCGATCTGGGGCGGCGCCGGTCTGGATATCAAGAAGTGCCTGGCGAAGTTTCATGGTCAGGACTCCCGTGCGGCCACCGGCCACCTCCCAGGCTCCACTTTCCCTGGACTTGACCTGCCCAACCGGAGTGATGACGGCGGCGGTACCACAGGCAAAGACTTCACTGATCGCCCCACTGGTGCAGCCATCTCGCCAATCCTCAACACTGATCCGGCCTTCATCGGCTCGGATCCCGAGGTCTTCGGCGACGGTGAGCAAGGACTCCCGCGTGATGCCCGGTAGCAGGGCACCGGTTAGTTGCGGGGTGACGATGCGCGCTGAATCCCCCTCGCCATAGACGAAGTACAGATTCATCCCGCCCATCTCTTCTATCCAGCGGCGCTCAACTGCATCTATCCAAACAACTTGATCGCATCCATGCTGGGCGGCCTCAGCCTGCGCGACAAGTGAAGCTGCGTAGTTGCCCGCGCACTTAGCCTCACCGGTGCCACCGGGGGCAGCGCGGACATACTCATCCGACAGCCACACTGATACCGGCTTCACGCCCTGCGGAAAGTACGCACCCGCAGGGGAGGCAATAAGGAAGTATTCGTAGGAATTGCTGGGGCGTACCCCCAAGCCAACTTCGGTGGAAATCATGAAGGGGCGCAGGTAAAGTGATTTTTCTTGGTCACTTGGTACCCATGCTTGATCCTGGCGGACCAGCGCTTCAATCGAACCCAGGAATAACTCATCGGGTAGTTCGGCCATCGCCAACCGGCGAGAGGAGCGGGCGAAACGCTCAGAGTTCTTGATCGGTCGAAATGTCTTGATACTGACGTCTGCGTGCCTATAGGCCTTAAGGCCCTCAAAAATTGCTTGGCCGTAATGCATGACATTCGTGGCCGGATCCAGCATCAGCGGGCCGTACGGAACCAACTCTTCGCCATGCCACCCGTCCTCGGTGGTCCACTTCGCGCGCACCATGTGGTCGGTGAAGTACTTACCGAAACCAGGATTGGCCATGATGGCATCGCGCTCAGCGATTGACCTAGGCTCCGCCGACGCCTTGATCTCAATTGGCCAGAGCGAAGTTCCGGACTCGGTTCTGGTGGTCATCGGTGGCTCCCTCACGTATTTGGAGTAACGCTACACAGGTGCCCCGGCATTACCACCCGGGCCGTGGTTCCCGCCGCGCTTAGAGTTCAGGCAGCGGCAGCGATCGCACCGGCCGCAAGCGCGTCGCCGATCTCACTCGTAGAACGCGAGTTAGATCCACGTGTTGCCAGATCATTCTCCACGGCTACTTCAACCCACCCTGACGCTTGGCTAAAGCCAACATGGTCTAGCAACATGGCAAGGGACATCACGGTTGCTGTTGGGTCGGCCTTGCCTTGACCGGCGATATCTGGGGCTGAGCCGTGAACCGGCTCGAACATACTCGGGTTGCTGCGGCTCGGATCGATATTTCCACTTGCCGCCAGCCCGATACCGCCACCAATCGCGGCGCCAATATCGGTGAGAATATCACCGAAAAGATTGTCGGTGACAACAACATCGAATCGCTCGGGGTTGGTCAGGAAGAACATGGAAGCTGCGTCAACATGTAAATAGTCGGTGGTAACTTCAGGGTACTCCAGCTTCACTCGGTCGAAGGTGCGCTGCCATAGATCACCGGCGAAAACCAGCACGTTGGTCTTATGCACCAGGGTAACTTTCTTGCGCCGGCGCATAGCGCGATCAAAGGCGTCGCGAATTATGCGTTCGGCCCCGTAGACAGTGTTCAAACTTACTTCGGTCGCGACTTCCTGGGGGGTACCTATGCGCAGCACACCGCCGGCGCCAACCTATGGACCTTCGGTGACTTCGCGGCAAACTACAAAATCAATATCTGCTGGGCCTTTGCCAGCCAGTGGACCCGTAACACCCGGATACAACTTGACCGGGCGCAGGTTAACGTGGTGGTCCATCACAAATCGCAGCGGCAACAACACGCCGCGCTCCAAAATGCCCGGCTTGACCGAAGGGTCACCGATCGCACCCAGCAAGATGGCGTCATAACCGCGGAGTTCTTCGCACACCGAGTCGGGCAGTAACTCACCGGTGGCGTGGTAACGGCGGGCACCAAGGTCGTACTCGGTCGAGGTGACGGTGATG
>JBAXHK010000026.1:0-9917 GCA_037138935.1 Actinomycetes bacterium | reverse complement strand
CGTCGGCATAGCGCTAGTGGTAGCGGGCGGCGGCACAAATTGGGCACTAGGCGTCGGTGAAACTTTCTTTGTCGATCAACTCGCCGGCACCGTGTTCGGTGGTGCCTCGGGTATTTTCTGGGACACCATGTTCAACTATCTAGTGGCCGGGCTACATGGCCTGCTTATCTTCGGCGTGGTCGTTGCAATTGCCGGATGGTTCGCTGGTCGTTCTCGGCCAGCCAAGAATGTCCGCGCCCACATGGTTGCTGGCCTCACCGAATTGGGTTCCAACCTCCCAGAGAATGGTCTGAGTGCATTCTTGCGGGAGCGCGCCGATAACGTGCGCTGGGCTATTACCGCGGTGATGGTATTGATTCTTGTCGTCGGCGATGTTATGTCACTTACCCGCATGATCTGGGTGCTCTTATTGGCTGGCGGCTTATTTACTTTGCTACAGGTGCTAATTGGCAGCAAGCAAAGTAGTGCGGCACCGGCTGAAGTAACCCTGCCTTAAATTTTTCAAGCCTGAGCAGGGGTGCGAATAGCTTGGATCCCATCATCGCCGCGTGCGGTGAACGCCAAAGTGCTCTCTGACACCTCATCGGTGGCTACCGATACTTGCCCAGTTTCGATTGCTTTGCTATAGGTTGCAAAGTCCTTGCCGACCTGCTCTGCGTACGACAATGCGAAGGCCAACATCGAGTTGTCGAATTTGGTGCTGTCACCAAGATATGAAGCAACAGCGACCGCGTCACCAGATCGTGCATGTGCTCGGGCGAGTGCATTTCCACACAAGTTCGCGTACCCCAAAAGACCACCTGGCTCAAGCTGCGTGACATCCGGTGACCACTTCATGTCACGAAGTTGCCGAATGTAGAAATCGCGGCCCTGTGGTCCACGAATCCAACCAAGGAAAATATCGCTCGCGGCCTGCATGACCCGTTGCCCACTGACTACTCGTTCACCCTGCTGCTCAAATTCGCTGGGCGCGGTAAATGGCTCAAGCACACTTCGCACCGCTTGCTTAACCTGCAGCACCAAGAGATCAGATTCATCACGACCCTGAAGAAGTAGCACAAAAGCGAGCAGCCCAACACTGCCCACGCCCACAACTTTGTGCCCAAGATCGACGAGATGATAGCGGCTCAGTATTTCGCGACGATCATCAATCAAGGTGTTTCGATATTGACCTAGCAGCCCCTGAAGTAACGGGTGGACGTCGCTACCGACTTCAATCCGAACCAATACTGGTGGTGAATTCATAAACCGGCGTTGCCCGTCGACGATTTCGGTCATTTTGTCGATCGCCGACCAAGCTGTGCGCCTTTGCGCTTTAGCGACCGTTCGATCAGCGGCTTGAACGCCCTTCTTGCCGGCGGCATCGCGCCCCCAACTTTGTAGCACACTCGAGTCAATTCGGGTGTACCAAATGTCTAATTCACTCAGCTGGGCGAACCCTGCCATCGCAGTTCGATACGACGTAGCCGCAGCACGTGTGATGTTTTCAATTTCAATACTCTGGAAGCCATTATTCTGAGCAGCCAAAGTGAAGGACGTAGTTAGCCGAGCCACATCGAATTCAAAAGGCCCCGGTAAAGTCTCGTCGAAGTCATTAATGTCGAAAACCACCGCGCGATCTGGAGCCGCGAATAAGCCAAAGTTCGACAGATGCGCATCACCACATAACTGCACCTGAAGGCCAGAGTTCGGGCGCGTTCCCAAATCCGCTGCCATGGTCACGGCGGAGCCGCGGTAGAACGTAAATGGGTTCACTGACATTCGGGAATGGCGATGCGGCACCAAGGCCGGCACCCGATCGACTTCTTGCGCAGCAAGTTGATCGACCACATTTTCACGATCACTGGCAGGCACCCAGCCGGCTAGTGCACTTCGGGGGGCTTGTTTACGAGCGGCTAAGCCCAAGGCGCTACGTGCTGCCACATTCGTCGGACGCTCACTGGTCGGGTCGGTGGTATTTGCCATGGGAGCAGGGTAGTCGCTTGACTCTCTACTTGGTAACTTCACTATCGGCGTGAAGCCCACCAAGCAAGAAGTGCCTCGGTGGCCTGCTCCTCGCCAAGTGGCCCACGATCTAGACGCAGATCCATTAGGAACCGATACGCCTCCCCAACAAGTGGGCCAGGGGGCAGGTTCAAGATGCGCATGATCGCCGCACCATCAAGATCTGGACGCAGTGCGGCCAGCTCCTCCTCTTGCTCCAAGATATTGATGCGGTTTTCGAGTCCGCTGTAAGCCTGTTGTAAAGCCGCGGCGCGGCGTTTATTGCGCGTGGTCGAATCTGCACGCGTGAGTTTATGTAGTTGCACCAATCGCTCCCCGGCATCGCGAACATAGCGACGCACCGCCGAATCGGTCCACTCGCCGGTGCCATATCCGTGAAACCGAAGATGCAGTTCAACTAATCGTGAAACTTGATCAATTGTGTCGTTCGGGAATCGCATAGCCTGCATACGTTTTTTGACCATGCGGGCTCCAACCATCTCGTGATGGTGAAATGAAACCCCACCCTCCTTTTCAAACTTGCGAGTTTTGGGTTTGCCGATGTCATGCAATAACGCCGCGAGTCGAAGCACCGGATCTGGCCCACTAACTGGCTCGTGCAGCGTCTCCAACTCAATTGCTTGTTCAAGTACCGTCATTGAATGCTCATAAACATCTTTATGGCGATGGTGTTCATCCTCGGTCAGACGCAGTGCCGGCAATTCAGGCAAGATCCAATCGGTTACACCGGTATCAACCAGTAACTCCAACCCCGCGCGCGGATCAGGTGCCATCAGGATTTTCATAAACTCTTCACGGACGCGTTCGGCCGACACAATGGTGATGCGCTCGGCTTGCTCATGCATCGCTCGCAGGACGTCATCACTTACCCGAAAGCCAAGTTGGGAAACAAAGCGTGCAGCCCGCATGATGCGCAGTGGGTCATCGTCAAATGAATCCTGTGCAAGACCTGGTGTGCGGAGCAGGTAATTTTCAAGGTCAGTAGCTCCGTCAAAAAGATCCACTAATTGCAACTCGGGCAGCCGCAAAGCAAATGCGTTGACCGTGAAATCCCGTCGCCCTAAGTCCCCCTCGAGGGTATCTCCGAAGTCGACCGCTGGTTTACGGGATTCACGGTCATAGTGCTCGGTGCGATAAGTGGTTATTTCACATTCTTGGCCCTGAATCCGAGCTCCCACGGTGCCGAACGCGATGCCCACATCCCAGATGGCGGTGGCTAGGCCCTCGATGACCTTGATGATGGCCCCCGGCCGGGCATCGGTGGTGAAATCTAGATCCGGGGTCGAGCCCACCCGGCCAAGTAGTGCGTCACGCACCGGGCCACCCACGAGGGCGATCTCGTAGCCGGCCCCCTTGAATCTCCCCCCAAGTTCAGCCAAAAGGCCCGATATTGGAGCCAGTTGGGCTATCACGCGGAGTTCATGTGGAGTCGACACGCATAGCAGCGTAATGACTAGGCACCCAGGTTTATCCTGCCGATATGGGAATTTACGTTCCGAGTGTCGAGGAGACCTCGGCCGGCGGGTTGGTACTCGACCTGAAAGGCCCTATTCCCAGCGCCGCACTCATTGCCCGCCATGACAAAAATGGGCGGCTAATTTGGCTGCTACCCAAGGGCCATGTTGAGCCTGGGGAGACATTCGAGGAGACGGCCATTCGAGAGGTGGCCGAAGAGACCGGCATCACCGCGAGCATTTTGGCACCGCTCGGCGTGATTGATTTTTGGTTTATGAATCCCGACAAGCGCATCCACAAGACGGTCCATCACTATCTGCTGCGGGCCGACGGTGGTGAACTTAGTGATGCGGATCGTGAAGTTGAAGAAGTGGCGTGGGTGCCGTTGAGTGAGGTTCTCTCGCGCCTGCGTTACCCGGCTGAGCGGAATCTAATGAGTAAAGTTGAAGCACTGCTAGGCGATACGTGTCCAACCTGAATACCAGCAGGTCTCCTCGACTCGTGCTAGCGCTGTTGATCGCCCTCGCTGCACTGGTTGGCATGACTCCGGTTGCCAATGCCATGCCAGAGGGTTCCGCGATTGAAATTGTGTTTGACCAGTTCACTCCAGTGGTTCCTAAGGCAAAAGGCACACTTCGAATCAGCGGCCGCGTACTAAATATTTCAGGCCGTTCGATCGACAATGTGTCAGTGCAATTGCGGGTTGCTGATTTACCGCTGGTTGATCGAAGCTCACTAGCGGCCGTGAGTGATGCAGACCTAGTGTCAGACCTTGATCGTGGATCAAGGAGTATAGATATAACGCGCACCTTGATTGCTGCGTCGTTGGCCCCTAACCAGCAGGCGTCCTTCATTATTTCCATAGCAATCGCTGGTTTAGGATTTACCGATTCCGGAACTTACGTAATTGCAGTTGAAGCACTCGGCGCTATACCAGGTGTTGATGAATTTGATGAGCGCAAAGGCATCGAGCGGACATTCTTACCTTGGTTTCCCACGGGATCTGGCGTTACCCCTACTAACATCACATGGCTTTGGCCGCTAGCCGACCGGCCCGCCCGTAATGCCAATGGGATACTACTTAACGGCGAGACGCCAAAGGCGATGTCACCCGGTGGCCGCCTAGATTCGTTAGTACAAATCGGTGCCAATTTCCCCGGTCAAGTTTCTTGGTTCGCGGATCCGGATCTCTTGCAGGCAGCGTCTGCGATGGCGCAGGGATATTTAGTACAAGAAAATGGCATCCCGGTGGTAGGTGATCAGTCGGCTGCAATCTCAAATTGGTTGACCTCCTTCCGCTCAGCCCTTGATGAGTCCGCCGCTGCGTCCGGTGTTGAATCGCAACTTAGAGTTCTGCCATATGCCGATATTGACGCCACCGCCACGCGCAGGGCCAACTTAGGAACTGAACTCATTCGAGCTGTGACTCAAGCTCCAATAATCTCGCGCGCCGCAATAGGTACGCCGGTCGCAGGCACTACTTATTGGGCACCTGGCGGTCGCATTGATGAGGAAACCGCAGAACTATTGGCTTCCGCCGGAGTTACCACGGTTGCATTGTCAGCTCGCGCCGTCACTACCTCGAGTAACGCCCCCGCAATAGCGTCGATCAGTACTCCTGCTGGCACCGTTACGGCATTACTAATTGACCCGGTACTCGCTAATTTGCTGACGACTTCGAAAACCAGTGCCAATGATGTAATCCTCGCCCGCCAGCAATTCTTAGCCGAGACCGCCCTCCTAGCTACTTCATCGACCGGTGCGGCGCACGTTGTTGCAGCTCCGCTAGATGTGCGCTGGGACCCGAACTCCCAACTGCTTTTAGATTTATTAAGTGCCACGACCACCGCACCTTGGTTATCGGCCCACTCCCTTGACGAATTACTTGCCAGCGGGCCCACATTTGGTCAAAACCTGAATTACGGGCAAATCGCAAAGAACGCTGAACTGCCCACCGCCTATTTGCAACAGGTGACGAAGGCGCAGGCGCGACTCCAGCAATTTGTGGCAATCCTTGATGATCCAGCAGCGGTCTCGGTGGGCTTCACACAGGCTATTACGCGCACCCTGTCGGCGGCTTGGCGCAGCGCGCCACTCACCGGTAAGGATTTACTCAAACAAATCAACGTCGAACTTGGTAAGCAAATGAGCCAAGTTCATGCCCTTTCCAAGGGCACGATCACTTTCTCCGGAGATGCCGGCCGAGTGCCGATCACTTTGGCGAACGATTTGGATCAGAGTGTGACAGTGAGTATGCAATTGGTTGGCGTACCAGCGGTGCGACTCGAGTCACCACCGGTCACCAACATCGTCATCGAGGCCGGCCGCAAAGTCAGTGTCGAGGTTGAAGCCAGGGTAATTGGCGGTGACCCGCTGCCGGTAAATATCCAGATTCTCACCCCCGATGGTTTGAAGTATGGCGTCCCAAGCAGTATCACCTTGACTTCAACCGCTTACTCCAGAGCGGCAGGATGGGTTGTCGGAGCCGCGTTCTTGGCCATTTTTATTTTCGTGGTCGCTGGTGTGACACGGCGCATTTGGAAAGCCCAACGGTCCCAGAAGTCGACTGAGTCTTCTGACACGGTGTCCTCGTGACCGAAAATTCGAGCGGAAGTTCCCTCGCGCGCTCCAGTGCCGTCATGGCATCGGGCACGATCATTTCACGTATTACCGGAGTGCTGCGCGACGTAGCAGCGGCCGCGGCTTTGGGCTTCTATTTAGTCTCTGACGCATTCTCGTTGGGTAATAGCCTTCCAACGATTGTCTACATTCTAATTATTGGTGGTGCGCTCAACGCGGTATTTATTCCGCAACTGGTAAGACGCATGAGTGAGGACGAAGACCAAGGTAAAGCTTATGCCGATAGATTAATAACCCTCATCGTTAGTGTGTTGCTGCTGCTGTCAATCGTTGCGGTGCTCGCGGCCCCTCTCATTGTTGATCTCTACACCCCGACTGACTACCCGACTAATGAGTTTGACCTAGCAGTTGCATTCGCCAGACTTTGTTTACCGCAGGTGCTTTTCTACGGTATCTACTCGATACTTGGCCAGGTATTGAATGCGCGCGGACGATTTGGGGCACCGATGTTCGCCCCGATCGCGAATAACGTGATAGCGATCGCGACCTTCTTATTGTTTATCGCAGTGGCAGGTACCTCGGCCGCAGCCGACGGCATCCTTACTACCCAACAGATTCTTATTCTTGGTATCGGCACCACCCTTGGGGTTATTTCGCAAGCCGTAATTTTGTTCCCGGTACTACGCCGAGCCGGGTTCCGCTGGCGCCCACGCTTTGACTGGAAGGGGGCAGGTCTGGGTAAGGCCGGTGGGTTGGCGATGTGGACCATCGGTCTAGTGCTCGTTAATCAGGCCACTTATGTAGTCATCACCCGACTTGCAACCCAAGCCAATGTTGACGCCGCTGCCGCTGGCACCGTGGCTGCCGGACTCACCACATACCAAAAAGCACATCTAGTTTTCATGCTGCCACATAGTGTCATCACGATATCCATCGTGACGGCAATGCTGCCGGCATTAAGTCGAATCGCACATGCAGGTGATCTACGGCAAGTCGGAAGTGATATCGGCACCACCATGCGAACGGTAGCCGCGTTGATCGTGCCGATCGCTGCGGTGCTTTTCGTTACCGGGTCTGACCTATCGATACTTCTCTTCGGCTACGGGGCTGCCACACCGGAGCAGGCTTCACTAATGGGTGAGATTGTTTCCATGTTCATGATCGGTTTGCTGCCGTTCACGCTTTTCTATGTGCTTTTGCGCGGTTACTACGCGATGGAAGATACCCGCACCCCTTTCTACATAACTGTGGCTCTTAGTGCATTTTGGTTGATAACCGTCGTGCCACTTTTCAAAATTGCGCCGGCCGGTGGCGCGCAAGTCGCCATGATCGCACTGACCTACTCGCTGTCCTACTGGGTCGGTTTAGCAGTCGCTTGGGTGCTTCTTGCCAGGCGTGTTGGTGGCCTCAGCTCAGGTCGCACGATTCGTAGTTTATTGCGAATTGGGGTTGCCGGGCTGGTCTCGTTGGGCCTAATGCTCGGCACCCACGTCATCCTCGGACATACTTTCAGTGCTCAACTTCCTGGTGACAAATTGGCGGTCCTACTTATTTTGGTCGTGGTTGGTGCAGTAGGTGTAGCTTCATATTGGGCAGTGGCTTGGGTGCTTCGGATCAAGGAAGTAGCTGCTGTCACCAATTTGGTTCGACGTAGAGTGCGTAAGCCATGATGCTCCCCGAGCGCATCGGCCGCTACCTGCTAACCACCGATCTTGATCCTGAGCATCACGACCTAGCCGTGCAATTCTTTCGCGGCCACGACGAAGTCCTAGATCGCGAAGTATCACTGCGCATCCTTAACGCAGATGACCCGCGGGCACCAGCCTTCCTCGGTGCCGCTCGAGCGGCCGCGCTAGTAGAGGATCGCCGTTTGCTACGAGTTCTTGACGTGATGACATTGGCTGCGACTGCCAATGAGCCGGCGCAAATTGCCGTTGTAAGTGAATGGGCCACCGGCCGAAACCTCGGTGAACTTCTGCAGGCGCGCGGGGATCAGCCGATACCGGTTGATGATGCGGTAAATATCGTCTCTGAAGTCGCGCGCGCGGTTTCGGCCGGGCTCGCAACCAACGTCAATCACGGTCGGCTCAGGCCATCGAGTGTCATCGTCACCGACGCCGGCGAAGTAAGAGTGCGGGGTTTAGCGGTTGATGCCAGCCTTTGGGGCCCACTTGTTAAGGGCGAAACGAAGACCCAAGCTGATGTTGACGGATTGGGCTGCCTGCTTTATCTGCTGGTTACTGGATTGTGGTCGGGCCCACCGTTAGCTGCGTTGTCCAGTGCCCCAATCGTGAGTGGAAACGTGCTGCTTCCATCAAGAGTGCGTGCGGATGTGCCGCGTGCAATTGACGATGTCATTGCGCGATCGGTTAGTGAGGCTGCAAGGCCTCGCGGAATCGCAAACATCTCCGATGCCTCGGCGTTTACCGCCATGCTTGGTCTGACCCGTGATCACCTGGCACCGGTCTCTCATGGTGCCAAGCACCGAGGCGAACCAAACGGTAAAAGTCGCAGCTCCCTGAGTGTGGTGTTCCGGATTGGAGGTGTGCTGATTGCCTTCGCGGTCGTCTTAGGTTTTGGTTTTTGGGGCTGGAACTTGATCACGAGTAACCAGTTGACAACAGCCAACCCCGTTGAACTCGGCAATGGCGATGTACTGACCGCTTCGGCTGTGCCAATGCCGTCAACTACTGCCGAAAATGGTCCGGTGATTTTGCCCATCGTTAAAGTGCGGAGCTTTGATCCCTTTGATGATGAGAACAAAGATGGCATCCCAGATGGTAAGAAAGGCCGTGAGAACAACATCGAGGCCAAACTTGTTGCCGATCTGGATATCACGACGGCTTGGCACTCGCAGACCTACGACACCTCGGACGCCGATGGCAAGGGTGGAGTCGGACTGATCATCAACATGGGTGAACCGCAATCTGTGCGTTCGGCATCATTGACATTTGAAGGAGTCGGTGCTGCCACTGAGGTACGTGTTGCTGATGAAATTTTGCCAGACCCGCAATTGTGGAGGTTACTCGCTGCGGCCCCCGCTGGTGATCGGCAGATTGACCTACGGGGGCCTCGGGCTATTACCGGCAAGTACGTATTGCTTTGGTTCCCGCAATTACCCCAGCGCGTTGATAAACCCGGCACTTACCAAGTGGGCCTAAGTAAAGTGACCTTGCACTGAGTTTTGGCCCGATGCCTCCCTGCTCAACCAACAACACGTAGCCCTCTAGGCTCATGCAGCATGGAGGCCAAGGCAATGGGTTTCGAGGCAAGTGACGAGGCGCGCACCGACGCCCAGTTGCTCGCGGCCCATGTAGCCGGTGATAAAAATGCCTTCGGCGAACTCGTCTACCGGCATCGCGATCGGCTTTGGTCGGTGGCCTTAAGAACGACAAGTGATCCAGAGGAAGCCGCTGACGCCTTGCAGGATGCTTTCTTATCGGCGTTTAGGCGGGCCGATCAATTTCGCGGTGAGGCCGCGGTCACCACCTGGTTGCACCGGATTGTGGTTAACGCTTGCTTGGACCGATTACGCCGGCGCTCGAGCCGCCCCGCTGTGCCGCTTCCCGATGATTTGGGTCAGACCCTGGCCGACCCCGGTGATCAAATGAGTCGGCGCGACACCCAATTGGTGATAGCTGCGGCCCTAGCTAATTTGCCCCCGGATCAACGTGCTGCAATTGTCTTGGTCGACGTTGAGGGCCGCTCGGTTCAAGAAACAGCTGAACTTCTGGGTTGCCCCACGGGTACGGTCAAGAGTAGATGCTCACGCGGGCGAGCCCGCCTAGCCGAATCGCTGGCCTTCTTGCGGAACCGCAATGAGCCTGACACCGTCGTACCGAAGATGGGCTCGCCAGCAAAACCTGCACCCGCGTCAC